>JACRLY010000003.1:28301-42400 GCA_016219595.1 Ignavibacteriota bacterium
ATATTTTCCAATACCGGGAATTTCCATAGGTTCACCCAATACTTTGCCACCTGAATTCTTAACATTATTCATTGCTTCGTTTATATCATCGACTGCAATTACTACAGAAGGGTATGGTGGAGCATCAGAATTCTTTGGATAAAATCCTCCATTTATAGTTCCGGGAACTTTTACCATTTGGTTTTCATCGGTTTCAGTGGTTGCTGCGGTAACATAGTTCCCCATTTCTTCACCAAATTTCTGCATCTGCCAACCAAATGCACTGCTGTAAAACTTAATTAAGCGTTCGTTGTTTTCGTAAGGCATTTCGAAATGCACTACAGGATTTTTATTCGACATATTATTTCTCCTATTAATTAAAAATTTTTGAATTTACTGATTTGAATCAGTATCAATTATAATTCTTTAGTAAGATCATTTATCCTAATTGAGCTGTGGAGATGGCGGGAGTTGAACCCGCGTCCGAAGAGCATTACCCAAAGCCACTACATGTTTAGTCGTTTTTTGATTTTCGCAGTATGCTTGTCCAAACGACAGGAGTCATACCGTTATCTCCCTTTGTCTCGTATGAATCCCGGGAGAGATGATTCATACCATCCTGTCTAATTGCGACACCCGAAAGAAAGCGGACAGGCACATTCTCTGCCGGATGTTAGCTGCCTTTTAAATTACGCAGCTAATGCGTAGTTATAATCTGCGTTTTTTATTTACCGGTTGAATTTACGAGCGCCACCGATTGAGCTCGACATGCTGCTTGTGGATTCAGTCACCCCGTCGAATCCGTTACATCCCCAGATTATCGAATTGATTAACGAATTTAATTTGATTTTATTTGGACAGGATTGATTCAGATAAACTTTTAACTTTTTGACATGATTGATACCAATTCAATCTTGTTTTGAATTCATTATAAGAGGATATGGAAAGGTTGATATATTCTTCATAGTTTGAAAACAAATAATTTATTTTTTCCGCAATAAATATAGATGAATCTTTTTGTTCAATTAAATAACCATTAATTCCATTATTTATTATTGATGGTACACCTCCTGTATTCGTACCAAATACAGGTAATCCATAGGCATTTGCTTCACAAAATGATATACCATAAGTTTCATATCTTGTTGGCAGTACAAAAAAATTTGAATTAAGATAAAGCTGCTGTAACAAATTATTCCCTATTTCTTCAGATTTTTTTAAAAAACCATGCACTTTTGTGAATTTTAAAATTTCAGTATCTAAATTCGGATTACATCCAATGATATTAATCTCAATTTTATAACCTTTGTCGATTAATAATTTTCCTGCTTCAATTAAAATATCGCCGCCTTTATAATGCCAGTCAACACCTGAAAATAATATTTTAATTACATCTTTTGGTCTTGATAGAATCTTATTCTTTATAGATTCATACGGTAATTCATTTTCAATATTTGCTCCATATTGAACAACTTTTACTTTTGAAGGATTAACATTGTAATTGTTAACTGTGCTTTGTGCAGCCCATTCCGATGGAAATAATAAAAGGGCAGCTTTGTCATAAGCCATTTGTTCAAGTTTAAAGCTATCATCTATTGTTTTCGATGTCAGGTTTTTATAGTGAGGATGCTTATTTATCAAATCAAAAAAATTACCATCGCACCAAATAATTATTGGTTGTTTACATTTTAGGAGCGATACTTCCAGTGAACCCTGCGATAAAATTATATCCGGCTTTGTTTTTTCAATTTGTCTTTCGATTTGCTTATTAATTTGTTTTATAAAAAAAGGGTCTCTCATCCTGAGATATTTTTTTTTATTAATTGAATGGAAAACGGATTTATATTTAAGAAATTTATAAAAGAATTTATCAAGTTTGTCAATGTGAATAACGTCTAACTCATGTTTTTGCAGATATTTTGAGATGAAATATAATGTTCCGGAAATTGCATTCGGGTCGTCAATATCGAAAATTGATGTAAAAGCAATTTTCATAATTTATTTCAGATTCTTCCTGATGAAACCAGTATTGCAAAGTGCTCATAAGACCTGTCATAAGTCCTTTCAGCATCTTTTGGGAAAAAACATGCAGGCAATTCCCTGCTTCTGATATGATATGTAATACAATCACAGCAATTTCCTTTTCTTGAGCATGGATTATAAGTACAATTGCATCTTTTCAAATTATTTTCAATTTTACAATCCATTTCTTTCCTGTTACATTATTCATGTTAAATCTTGGATACTATTTTATATTCGGATTTAATTAATTCTATTTCTTCCGCTGAAAGATTTTTATTTCTTCTTGCCATCACAATTTGTGCTGTCTCAAGAGCTTTTTCAATTTTATAAATTGAACAACCTTTTGAACCCCTCCAGGCGAAAGAAGGTATTGAACCCGGTAAGAATCCGTCTGCAACAATAATCCCGAAAATACCTGCAGTTGTACCTGTAGTAAAGGCTGAATTAATTGCAGATTTTGTATGGTCACCACACAGAAGCCCAAGAAACATTCGTTCTGTATTTATCTCATTGGACCTCAATTGTACTTTGATATTTCCATATGTATTTTTCAAATCGGAAGTATTTGTACCTGCTCCCAGGTTTACCCACTCACATAAATATGAGTGTCCTAAAAATCCTTCATGCTGCTTATTCGAATAGGATTGAATAATTGAATTTTCAATTTCTCCTCCCACCTTGCACCAAGGACCTATACTTGTTTTACCATATATTTTTGCTCCGCTTTTCACTGATGTATTATTACCAATATGGCAGGGACCATAAATTACAGAATGAGGCTGGATTACTACTTCGTTTCCAATTATTACCGGTCCATCGCTAGCATCAATAACAGTTGTCGGGGCAATTTTTGTATTATTCCCAATTTTAATTTTTTCTTCATTTATAAGAAAAACACCTGAATTTTTAAGTAATTCTAAATCTAAATTATTTTTATAATATTTGAAATCATCTTCTGTCGATGAAGAATTATATTCCAGGGCATCCCACAAATAATTAATTACTTTGGGTTCATTAATCTCAATATGTGGAAATACATTTGCAAATTCATATAAAAATTTAGGTAAAAATCGTTTATCAAATTCTGTCGGATTAATAAGCTCATTGCCAGGTATATAAGCAGCTACCGGGAAGTTGCGGTATTTGAATACGACAGATTTTTTTTCATTATTTTGAGTTGAAAACTTATTATAAGCATCATCCAATGAATCCCAAAATAAATTATCAGGTAATAATGCGGAATTTATAATTAGTATATTTTCTTTTTTCAGTTCCTGTGATTTATGTTCATATCTAGCGAGAAAAGATTCAACATGTTTATCTCTTCCTTTATAAATAATTCTTGAATCCGGAAATCGCATTTGTATTTTTTCGAACAACATCGTTGCTCCGCATCTTAATTCCCAAGCACAATGAAGGATAGAAAAAGGGTAGAGGTAATCTACCCTTTCTGATTCAAACAGTAGTATCGATTCAATATTCATTAATGCTAACTATTTTACATTTAATAATTCCACGTCAAATATTAACGTAGAATTTGAAGGAATCTTGCCAATTGCACGGCTCCCATATCCTAAATCCGGTGGTATGGTTAGTTTTCTTTTTCCACCGACTTTCATACCTGCTACACCTTCATCCCAGCCTTTGATAACTTCTCCGGCTCCAAGATTGAATTCAAAAGGTTTTCCCCTGTCAACCGAACTGTCGAATTTTGTACCGTCAGTCAGTGTTCCTACATAATGGACACTGACTTTGCTTCCTGATTTTGCTTCTGTTCCTGTTCCTACTTTCATATCCTGATATTGCAAACCTGATGGGGTGGTTATCATTCCAGTTTCTCCTTTTGTTTCTGTTTTGGTGGTTGTTGTTGTACTCGTACAACCACTAATACTTAAAATTATAGTTAAAATAAAAAATATCGATAAAATTTTCATATAATCCTCCTTTAATTGTTAATAATTGATTTATTATTTTTTATGCCATTACTCCTGGAATTTCTGCTTTTATTCCTTTTTAGAACTGCTTCGATAAAACTTATAAACAAAGGCTGACCTGTAACAGCTCTTGATTTTAATTCAGGATGAAACTGTGTACCTAAAAACCAAGGGTGATTTTTTAATTCAATTATCTCTACAAGTTTCCGGTCAGGGGATAATCCACTCAAAATCATACCATATTGCTGCAGTTTTTCCCTGAAATTATTATTAACTTCATACCTGTGCCTGTGCCTTTCCGAAATAAATTCACTTTTATATGATTCGTATGCTTTAGTTGATGAAGTTAAAATACAAGGATATGCTCCTAACCTCATAGTCCCGCCTTTATTTTTTATTCTCTTCTGGTCTTCCATCAAATCTATTACTGTATTTTCTGTTATTTTATCAAATTCATAAGAATTTGCATCCGGTAAGTTACAAACATTTCTTGCAAATTCAATGACTGCACATTGTAAGCCCAGACAAATTCCAAAAAAAGGAATTTTATTTTCACGTACATATTTTATTGCAGCTATCTTTCCTTCAATTCCTCTCGAACCGAACCCCGGACCAACAAGGATTCCATCCAAATCTTTTAAAATTTCTTCAACGTTTTCATTTGTAATTTCTTCTGAATTTTTTAATTCTACATTTACTCTTGTATTATTTATTGAACCTGCATGAATAAATGCCTCCAAAATACTCTTATATGAATCACGGTATTTAGTATATTTGCCTATAAGACCAACATTTACTTCGTATTTCGGGTGTTTGATTTTTTGAACAAACTTAGACCAGGTATTAAGATTCAAATGATTTAAGGGCATTTTTAATTTTTTAAGAATTATTTCGGTCATTGAGCTTTTTTCATATAACAGGGGAACTTCATATATTGTATTTTCAACATCCAGCCCGTCAATTACAGCTCCTTCATTCATATTGCAGAATAAAGCAATTTTCGAACGTTCTTCTTTTGTTAGTTTTGTTTCTGTTCTGCATATTAGGATATCCGGTTGAATTCCATACTCCATGAGTGTTTTGAAAGAATGTTGAGTTGGTTTGGTCTTCAATTCTCCCGATGATTTAATATAGGGAACATAAGTTAAAAGTATATTTAATGCATTATGAGGACCTTTTTAATTTACCTTCATGAGTCAGAATTCTCTTCTTAATCTCATCAGTTATATGCGGAATCACCTGGACTGTTTTCCCTAAGTACAATCCACGTCTTTCCTTGCGTATTACTTCAAAATAAACCTGACCGGTAGTTGTATTATTAGTTTTGTCAAGCGATTCTCCAAGGAATCTTTCATAATGCCCGAGGTCAAGGTCTGTTTCAGCCCCATCATCGGTAACATATACTTCGCCATGTTGGAAAGGATTCATCGTACCCGGGTCAACATTGATATAAGGGTCTAATTTCATTATAGTTGCTTTATACCCTCTTTGTTTTAATAATAATCCAATGGATGCTGATGCAATTCCTTTTCCAAGTGATGACAGTACACCACCAGTAATAAATATATACTTTGTCTGTTTCAACTTATGTGCTTTGGAAGCCATATTTCCCTTTTAATGATGAAAAATGAAGGTTGATATTACGGGATTACAAATTACTGAAAATTGTTCAATGAAAAAAGTAAGTGGAAAATTATTTTCTATATTTTTTAATTATGGAATTGATGATTTTTTTATTAAATTTATAAAAAGTCTTCATTTTAAAATTAATAAATTGTTAACATTAGGGTACCATATGATTTTTTTTAATTTTAATTGTTGGAATAGAAATCGGTTAAAATCATCTTTTTGTATTTTAATATTAAGTACATTATTTATTCTGCCGGTTTTTTCACAAGGTTTTACAAGCACTTTCCATGAAAAAAATGTAGGAAAAATTATTTTTGCATTATCTAAGATTTCATTGAAGAATCCTGCAGATGCTAATCCTAAGAATTATTTTTCTGCTTCTGATTTTATTTATGGAAGAGTATTTACCTCAGGTTCAGTACAATCATATAAAGTTGGTGGTCAATCCCTAAGCTGTTCAAATAACAATATCTTGCTTACCTATTTTCTTTACATTGACGGCAAACTTATTCCAACAAATTATAAAACACCAAAAGCTACCAAATGCGTTCCTAATGCTTTTTTTACTCAATCAATGGAAAACAATAACCGGTGTAACGAGTGGAATTCATGGAGAATTTACCTGCTGACAGGGGAATCTGATAAAGATGATATTTTTGACGCAAGTTATCCTGAATTTGGTGGTATTGCCGGTGCATTTAAGGGAATTCTTGGTAAAATGAGTTCCGGAGAACATAAAATTAAAATTGAAGTCAGACCTGCATTGGCTGGCAACGAAGATCTTCAGGGGGACCTTATTGCAGATGGAGAGTTTGTATTGAATGTGAAAACCTCTGATATTCAGAACATTGTTACACAAAGTCCAATTCCTGAAAATAAATATAAAGGTGAAGATTTTCTTAAATTAAAAGAGCAGGCTATGAATGCTTTAAAAGAACAGGCAGGATATGCTCCACTTGATTTGGGTTTCACATCTGATGAATTTACTGAAGGTAGATATCCTGAAACATTGGCGTGGTACAGGAAAATTGGAGTTTGGTGTGCTTGGGACGATCAGGATGGTGATGGATTAGGCCGCATAAGCACTAGTATTTTAATTGCAGACCAGAAAGCTGATGGAAAAACATGGAGTAAACTTAGATTTTTAGCAAAAGATCTTAATGGATTTAATTATGATTTTCCTGTTAATTTAATTAAAAATAAATGAGACTTAATTCCGTTAATAATAATGTACTTATTTTATTCTAATATAAATTTTTTGAGTTTGATGATAGAAAAGAATTTCAATTAGTAAATAGAATTTAACTAACATAATTAAAAAAAATGATAAGGAGATTTTTATGCGAAAACTAACAGTGATTTTAACAATTTTAGCAGTGTTTGTTGCTTTTCAAAGTTCAGTATTCAGTCAGAATAAGTATATCGGAAAAAAAGGATGTGTAATGTGCCATTCAACAGAAAAAGCCGGTAAACAAGGCGATATCTGGCAGAAAAGCAAACATTCACAGGCTTATATCACATTAACTACAGACAAAGCAAAAGAAATTGCAAAAGCAAAAGGAATTGCAAATCCTGCAGAAGCTAAAGAATGTCTCGAATGCCACACTCTTGGCAAAACCGTAGATGCTTCTTTGTTAGACAGCAAATTTGATATCAAAGAAGGTGTTCAGTGCGAAACTTGTCATGGTCCTGGTTCAGGTTATAAGAGTATGCCTGTTATGAAAGATAAAGCAAAAGCCATAGCAGCAGGTTTAACCGATTTTAAGGATCCTGCCACTATCGAAGCATATTGCAGAACTTGCCATAATGAGAAAAGTCCTACATTCAAGGATTTTGTTTTCAAAGAAAGATGGGAACTTATTAAACATCCTATACCAAAATCTGAATAAAATCTTATAAAAATGTTGTATAAACCCGCTTTCTAAGCGGGTTTTTTTTTAAATATTGATTTGAATTAGTAATTTTTTTTAAATTGAATCTGATAAATAGGTAATTTAATTTTTTTAAATAAATTTTAATTTTATGAAATTCAAAATATTTCTCTGCATATTACTAACCGTAGCTTTGTGCATGCTTGGAATAATTAGTTGTAATTCAGATAAAGAAAACTCTTTAAAATTTCTTTGTTACTTTGTTAATATAAACGAAAAAAATGACTTATTAAAAATAATAAAAGATATTGAAACTGAATTTGATTGTAAGATTGAACTTTCTTTTTATGATATTACAAAAGGTCCCGGCGAGTTAATCTCCTTGCTAAATCAAAAAAAATTCGATATAGTTACATTCGATTCTGAATGGCTCGAAAAATTAAAAATTTCAGGTGTTTTAAAGTCGATTGACACTTCATTTGTTATTAATGAAAAATTGTATAATCCTCTTCATATAAATTACTGTAAAATAGATAATAAGTATTTTTGTTTGCCATGGCTCATTAATACAAGACTATTGTATTTTAACGATTTTATAACTAAAAAATATCAAATAAACAATCCACCTGAAAATTTGCAGAAACTATTGATAAATTCCGAAGTAATAAATGAGGCAGGTAAATATTATGGAATAAGTCTGACAGGACCAAATAAAAATTTGATATTAAAAAATATGTTGCCGTTTATTTATTCTTATGGAGCTACTCTTGTAGATAGCAGTTTGAAACCCACTTTGGATAATCATAAAATTTATCCGGGTATCTATTATTATTTAAAACTTGGCAATGCTGGTATTTTTGAAACCAAAAGGGAAGTTGAAAACCTGATTATAAATGATAAATCAGCATATTGTATTTCTGATTTGTCGTTACTCCAAAAAATAATAAAAAATAATTTATCCGGGAAAATCGGTTTTTCGCAATTACCTCCAAATCTGGATGGGAATTTATATTCATACTCAAATATAGTTATGCTCGGTGTCGGTAATAATTCACACAACCAAAATTTAGCAATGAGATTTATAGTGAAATTATCCGAATGGAATAAAACTGATGATTTTACCATTGAATTAATGAAATATGGTATTCCTTCAATTATTAATTTCTCATGTGATTTTATTGATTCTAAACAATTGTCAATCATCAAAGAGCAAATAAATAAATCTTTTATGGCACCCAAACTGACATATTGGAATGATTTAGAAAATATATTTGAAAAAGAAATTGTTAAAGCTATTTATTTAGAAAAATCAATTGAAGGTTCAATGAATGATGCACAGGGTGAGATTTTGAATTTTCTGAAAAAAAACAAAATGGAATAATCTTTTCGAAAAAAATGAAGTATTTAATTTTTTTTGATTCAAATTATTTCTTTAAATTAAAAATTATTTACAAATGATTTTATTTTTATTTTACTGCCTGTATAATGAAAAAAATAGATTTAGAGTCGGAAAACTTACCGTTAAAACATTATAGTACAGCTAAGGTAATTGCAGTTGTAGACGATGAGCCGGATATTGTGGAATTGTTAAAAATTAATCTCGAAAAAGCCGGGTATAAAGTAAAAAGTTTCGAAGATGGCAGTGGTCTGATTAATTTTTTAAAAACCAAAACTCCCGACCTTGTAGTTTTAGACTTGATGCTTCCGGATGCAGATGGTTTTGAAATCTGCAAGTTTATGAAGAGAAATAACAAATACTCATCAATACCGATTATTATGCTAACTGCAAAAGGGGAGGAAACTGATAAAATAATGGGATTGGAACTTGGTGCTGATGATTACATTACAAAACCGTTTTCACCCAGGGAATTTGTAGCGAGAGTTAAAGTTGTACTTCGCCGGGAAGATTCGGATAATAAGAATTATAAGATTAAAATTGGCAATATGCTGGAAATTGACCTCCAGAAATATGAAGTGTACATTAATGGTGAAAAAGCAGATTTAACTACCACTGAATTCAAAATACTAAGATTACTCTCAGAAAGAAAAGGATGGGTATACGCACGTGAACAAATACTCGATTATCTCGGGTCGCAGGAAAAAGGTGTCCTTGACAGGACAGTGGATGTTCATATAAAAAATTTAAGAGAGAAATTAGGTCCTGCTTCAGTATTCATTAAGAACATACGTGGTATTGGTTATAAAATAGAAGAATAAGAAATTTCTAATTAAATATATTAAGAAATCCTATCAGATTATATAATTTATATGATTTATTTATATTACCTTGTTAATTTTCTAATACATCCTGATTTCAGTCTTATTTTCCGCTTATTTACTTTCATTTTGAAAATTTAAATTGAAAAAATTCTTAAATTGAATTTATATAATTAATCAAACCATCAAATTGTGGTGCGGTTAAATATTATATTTTAAAGTGGGGGATAATTTATTAAGTTAAATTGTATTTTGACGAATATATACTTAAGACCAAATGAAAAAAAATAAATATATATTGAATATAATAATTTTATGTATAACTATTTTGATTTTCGGGTGCAGTTCATCTGAAAAGCAATTGAACAAAGATTATAAAACATTAATTGAACAATCTGAAAGAGAATTGGGGCTGATTGATTCATCCTATATTAAGGATAAGGCTAAGGAACATGTGATTAGAGCTTCAAATTTACAGCAGATGAACAGATTTGCAGAAGCAATACTCGAATTTCAGGAAGCTCTTGAATTTGACAGCAGTTCAGTTATTTTTTCAGCTATCGGTAAATGTTATTTACAACTTGGTAAACATATTCAGTCTATGACGAATGCTTTACATGCTTTGGAACTTGATTCATTGAATATTTCTGCTATGGAGGTTCTTTACCAGGTGTATTCATATCGATTCAATTTGGACGATGCTATTAAGGTATATTCACAAATAGTTAGTCTTGAGCCTACGTATTTTCATAAGCTTACACTGGCGAGATTATATGAACTTCAGAATAAGAGCAAAGCAATTGAGATATATGAAAGTATACTTGAAGAAGGTGAAAATGAAGATATTATGTTAAGATTGGCTGAATTATATAAAAATATTGGCGAATACACAAAATATATGGAATTAGTATTGAAAATCAATGAAAACAAGTCATATAAATTATCTGTACTTAGCAGCCTGGCAGAAGCATATTATCTAAATAAAAAATATGATGATGCCTTCAATGTTATCTATAAAGCCGATGAGAATCTGATTGAAGATGACCTCGCAGGATATTATCTGAAATATGGAGACTTATTGTATCTTGATTCGAGTTCTGATTCTAAATTATATATACCGAAATATCTTAGTAAAATTGATGAAAGATTTTTTTCCCGGTGGTCAGTTTATTATTTAGCCGGTTTTTTATCCGATAAAATTAAAGATACTAATTTGACAGATAAATTTTTCTCAAAAGCATTAAATTTTATTGATACAAACCAGGATGTTCCAATTGATATTGGCGTTGTTTATTATAACAATAAAAGATATGCAAAAGCACTTGAAGTTTTCAATAAATTTGAAACTGATTTCCCGGATTATTATTTGTATCCATTTTATATCGGGACAATCTATATTTCAATGGATAGTAATCAAAAAGCAATAGAGCCATTAGAAAAAGCACTGTATTTAGAGGAAAAAAGTGTAATGGTACTTGGTCAGCTTGGTTTGGTATATAATAATCTAAAAGATTTTGTTAAATCAGATTCTATATATGAGCTGGCTTTAGAGGTCAATCCCGGTGATGCGTTGATAAATAATAATTATGCATATTCATTATCTGAACGTGGTATAAAACTTGATGAAGCTCTCAGAATGACTGAAATAGCTATTGAAGCAGATAGTAATAATTCATCTTATTTGGATACTTATGGGTGGGTTGCTTATAAATTAGGAAATATTAAAAAAGCACTTGAATATATAAATAAAGCAGTTAACTCCGGTAAAGCAAGTGCGGAGGTATATGAACATTTAGGTGATATTCAAATTCACCTCGGCAACAAACAATATGCAATTGAAGCTTATGAAAAATCAATTAGTATAGATAATAAGAATGAGAATGTCAAAAAGAAATTAGAAAATTTAAAGTAAATTATTAATTGTGTTATTAAGAATTTTTACCGTATGATTAAAAAATAAATAAGGAATAGATAATGTTTGTTATAATTGGAGTGGTAATTGTTTTTGGGGCACTAATGGCTGGTTACCTGATGGCAGGAGGTAATATCATGGTGCTGATGCAAATTAGTGAGTTTATCATTATCGGCGGTGCTGCTGTCGGCTCACTTATTATAGCAAATTCGATGACAACAATTAAAAAGGTTATTGCAGGAATCTTACAAACGCTAAAAGGTCCGAGAGTCAGTAAAATTGCATACATAGAACTTCTTCAATTGTTATATGAAGTATTTCAATTTGCAAAGAGAGAAGGACTTATAGCACTGGAATCTCATGTTGAAAATCCTGACTCCAGTTCTATACTTTCTAAATATCCTACTTTTCTTGATAATCATCATGGCGTTGAATTTTTGTGTGATACATTGAAAGTGGTATTAAGCGGAGGAGTTCCTGCTTATGACCTCGAAGAACTTATGGATATTGACCTTGAAGCTCATCATACTGAGGAAGCTGTTGCACCGGCAGCATTGTCAACTATGGCTGATGCATTTCCAGGGCTTGGTATTGTAGCGGCTGTTCTTGGAGTTGTTATCACAATGCAATCCATTTCTGAAGGAGCTGAAACAGTTGGGCACCATGTCGCTGCTGCTTTGGTCGGAACGTTCCTCGGTGTGTTATTATCTTATGGTCTTGTCGGTCCGATTGCAAAAAACATGGATAACATTGTTCAAAAAGAGAGCAGGTACATGCAGGCTATTAAGGCATCATTGCTTTCTTTTGCCAAAGGGGCTCCTGCTTCGGTTGCTATTGAGTACAGCAGGAGAGCTATAGACCCTGAAAATACCCCGAGTTTTAAGTACTATAATGTAAAGTAATTAAATATTTTTAAAGTTAATAATTTAAATTAAGAATGTAAGAATTCAAGATTGAATAATATGGCAGCTGAGCAAAAACAACATAAAGAAGAACCGATAATTATAAAGAAGAAGAAAGGACATGGCGGACATGGCGGACATGGCGGCGCCTGGAAGGTGGCTTATGCTGATTTTGTTACTGCTATGATGGCATTTTTTATTGTTATGTGGATTTTAGGACAAAGCGAAGAAGTTAAGAAATCGGTGACTTCTTATTTTAATGACCCTGGAGCATTTAGTTTTATTTCGGGCAAAAGAGCAGTTCCAATTGATTTGAATCTTAAACCTTCTAATGAAGGCGATGGAAATGGCAAGGGTGGCCAGGACAGTAGTAAAAAGAAAGATGGATTTGTATTTTGGCTGAGTAACGAATTACAGGATTCATTGATAGAAAAAATCAAGGAGCAGGCAATGAACGATAGTGTCAGTGCTGCTCACAGGGTTGAGAAAATAAAAAGTGAAGTGGAGAATTTTCTTAAAGAACAAATGACTGCCAAACCGGATTTGAAGGACTTATTAACCTCAATCAAAATTGAAATGACAAAAGAAGGTCTGAGGATAGAATTAATCGAATCTTCGGAATCAATGTTTTTCGAATTAGGCAGTTCTAACGTAAAACCCAAAGCAAGGGAATTATTAGTCAAACTCGGACAGGAAATCGGTAAATTGCCTAACCAGGTTGATATTGAAGGACACACTGACAGCAGGAAATACGCCGGTAAAGCTGTTTACTCAAATTGGGAATTATCTTCGGATAGGGCGAATGCATCGAGAAGAGTTCTCGAATCAAACGGATTTTGGGAAGGACAGGTTGATAAAGTAACAGGCTTTGCAGACAGAAGGCTCAGGAATAATTCAAATCCATTTGATATTTCAAACAGGAGGGTTAGTATTCTGGTTAAGCAAATGTCGGCAAAGGATTTTATTCCTGAAGAATATAAAGCAGGTAAATAAGATTTAATAATAATTTATCTAAATTGTAATAGATTTTTTTAATTTGAATTTAATTAATTGCTATGGATGAGTCAGTCAGTATATTACTAATAATTGAAGACCGTACACTTACACTATACTTAAAAGCAGTATTGGCTAAATGGTACCCCGATACTATGATTTATGTTGCAGAAGAAGGTTGGGACGGTTGGGAAAATATAGTTAACAATAAACCGAAATTAATAATTTCAGATTTGAATATTCCGGGTATGAATGGCATTCAAATCTGTAAAAAATTAAGAGAAATAAATGAGTTTAAAGATATATATTTTATTATACTGACTGCTATAATTGAAAAAGCACAAAGAACACTTGCTTTACAGGAAGGAGCAGATGATTATCTAAATAAACCATTTGTCGAAGAAGAACTGAAAACAAAATTAAGCGTTGCTTTCAGGATAATAGATTTGCAAAGCAAGATGACAGGTGACAATCAATTGCTGCATGATATCGCAGAACAGTTGCAGCAGGATATAAAAGATTTCCAGGAACTTTCTTTCAAATTTTGTCAATCACGTTTCCCTGCTTATGTAGAAATGCTGAGGCGTGTTTCCGAAGCATCAAAATGGATAGCAAAAAGTTTTGGTGATATCGAAGAAGA
>JACRLY010000004.1 GCA_016219595.1 Ignavibacteriota bacterium
GGAGTAATTATTTTATGAGTCATATTTGTTCCTTAATTTAAAAAATTATATAATTTCTGTACTTATTTTTTTTCTTAATATAATTAAAATATGAATTAAGTGTTCATTTCGGCATAGATTAATTATTACAGTGATAAGGCAATTTGGCATTGATGGAGTAAATTCAAAATAAAAAAAAGCCCGGAAGAAAAAATCTCACGGGCTTATAAAATTTAATTAGATGCTTCGACTTCCCCTTCGACTACCCTCAGGGTGACATTGCTAAGCATGACATTTATTTTGCAGCTCCTGCCGGCTTTGGAGGTATTCTCATTGAGAAGAATGACCTGTAGACAAAAACCAAAGCTAATGCGAAGAATACACCACCCACGTAAGGAGCAGTACTGACAAATTCGGGAACGATTGCTATTTCCATAGCAAGCAAACCGAATAAAGTAGTGAACTTAATTATTGGATTCAATGCAACAGAAGAAGTATCCTTGAATGGGTCGCCGACAGTGTCGCCGATTACAGTTGCGGCATGAAGTTCCGTGCCTTTTTCCTTCAGGTCGACTTCTACTATCTTCTTTGCATTATCCCAGCAACCGCCTGCATTAGCCATGAACACAGCCTGGAACAATCCGAATATAGCGATTGAAATCAGGTAGCTGATGAAAAATGCAGCAGGCATTGCCGAGTGTAAATTCAATGGGTCAGTTGGTTTGACTGATGTCGAGAAACAGGCAAATGCAAGTGCAAATGAAAATATTGCAACGAATATGTTGAACATACCTTTCTGAGCATATTGTGTGCAAATTTTGACAACTTCTTTTGAATTTTCGACAGAAGATTTTGAATCAAGCTTGATGTGCTGTTTGATAAATTCAACTGCCTTGTAGGCTCCTGTCGATACAGCCTGCATTGAAGCGCCGGTGAACCAATAAATAACAGCACCGCCGCAGATGAAACCGAGAATCGTATATGGATTCAGGATATTCAATATGGCAGTGGGTTCGACTCCCGGAGGAAGTATTACTTTCTTGAGAACAAGGATTAATGAGAAAATCATGGTTGTAGCACCAACAACAGCAGTACCAATGAGAACAGGCTTGGACGTAGCTTTGAATGTATTTCCCGCTCCGTCATTTGCTTCGAGGTAATCTTTTGCTTTGTCAAAATTCGGTTTGAATCCGAAATCTTTTTCGATTTCTTTGTCAATTCCGGCAACGCTTTCTATCATTGATAATTCATAAATAGATTGGGCATTATCGGTAACAGGACCGTAGCTGTCAACAGCAATCGTAACGGGTCCCATGCCGAGGAAACCGAACGCAACAAGGCCGAATGCAAATATGGATTCATAAGTCATAAATTGATTCAATCCGTATGTGCTTGCCTGGTATGCAACGAACATAAGCACAAAGAATACCATTCCGAGCCAAAAGGCTGAGAAATTACCGGATACAAGTCCTGAAAGAATCGTAAGTGATGCGCCTCCTTCGCGTGAAGCGGCTACTACTTCTTTTGTATGCCTCGATTTCGTGCTTGTGAATATTTTGGTGAACTCGGGTATCAATGCAGCACCCAGTGTGCCGCAGGATATGATTACAGCCAGTACCAGCCACATATTAGTAGGATTGCCAGCCGGGTCTCTCATCCAGTATAACTGCCAGTAACTAATGATAAAAGTAATTATTATTGAAAGGATTGAAGTAATCCATACAAGCGAAGTTAAAGCAGATTCAAAATCGATTTCATCCTTTCCACCATACCTGATTTTGCTGATGAATTTGTTGATATAAAAAGCAACGAGTGATGTCAGAATCATTGCGATACGCATAATGAAAATCCAGGTAATGAGTTCTGCCTGGTATTGAGGAAGCACAGCAAGGACGATGAAACTGATTAGAGCAACTCCCGTAACGCCGTAGGTTTCGAATCCGTCTGCAGTTGGACCAACGCTGTCTCCGGCATTGTCACCAACGCAATCAGCAATCACACCGGGATTGCTCGGGTCGTCTTCCTTTAAATTGAATACTATTTTCATCAGGTCGGAGCCAATGTCGGCAATTTTTGTGAAAATACCGCCTGCAATACGAAGAGCAGATGCTCCAAGTGATTCACCGATTGCAAAACCAATAAAACATGCTCCAGCAAATTGTCTTGGGATGAACAGTAAAATGATTAACATCATAATCAGCTCAACACAAATCAGCAGAACGCCAATACTCATACCTGCCTGAAGAGGTATGTTCAAAAGTTTTAAAGGTTTCTTTTCGAGTGAGGCAAAAGCCATACGGCTGTTGGCAAGTGTATTTACCCTGATGCCGAACCATGCCACAGCATAAGAACCAAGGATGCCGACTACAGACCATCCGAGGATGATTAGAACTCCTCCGAATCCCATCGTGTGACCTGCTTCATCTTTGCTCAGGACTCCGAAATAGACAGCTATTGCAGTGCCGACAAGGATAAACAGGAGAACAAGAAATTTACCTTGTTGTAATAAGTAAGTTTTTGCCGTCTGGAAAATTAACTCAGCAACATCAAGCATTGATTTGTGAGCTTTGAGTTTCTTTAAATGGAAGAACTCATAAATCCCGAACAACATACCGAAAATACATACAGCAATACCTATTAATAACAGGTTAAACTGATGCGGCAGCAGATTGGGGATTTTAAGTTCAGCTTCACTTGCGAAAATTGGTGAAGCCATTAAAAAGAGCAGAATTGTTAAAACTGCTTTAGGTAAAAAAGATTTAATCGAAATTAATCTCATATAAACCGAACCTTCCTAAAATTAATTAATTTTGAAAATGTATAATATTTAATTATGTTAGTCAGAAATTTAATAAGTGAAATTATAATAAAATTCAAAATTAATAATAACGAATTTAACTTTTGTGTTTGTTTTGTTTTTTTTCAAAAAAATATTAGAAAAAGGATATAATAATATTAATTATAAAGAATTCTATTAATAATAAGTTAAAC
>JACRLY010000038.1 GCA_016219595.1 Ignavibacteriota bacterium
GACCAAAAAAGGCTGCTTTTAAAAAATCCAATAAACCAGCAAATTGATGGGAATTAAAGGCAGTTGTCTTTAAAGACTTAAAGATTTCTATTAATCTGTCCTTTCTAAAATAAGAAAATAAATTAATTAATCAAATTCTATTATTTATGATATAATCCAATGCCTTAATTCAAATTGTGGGGCTGGAAGACAGTTTCAGACTGGGCATATTGGCTTACCTGCACCAGATTTCCCATCAGGAAATTTGTGATTGCATCTTTGACAGTCGAGCCGGGAACTGCTTTGTAAACATTTACATTTTTCTCCGTCAGTATATCGAACGTTTTTTTTCCGATGTGAGTTATTATTACTGAATCAATATTTTTATTTATAATAGTCAGAGCAAGTGATGAACCTGATGCATTTTCCATTCCTGCAAATGGATTGCGATATATTTCATAATTTCCGAGAATAATATCATAAATTATATAATACGGACATCTTCCGAAGTGGCTGTCAATCGGACTCTCTATGTTATTTCCGGAAGATGGAATGAAGATTTTCATCTACAATTTGCAATTTTCAATTTAAAATTTTCAAGAAATTTTTTAATATCCAATTATTAATTTTAAAAATAGTTAGCGTTACTTCTCATTTGAAATTTTATATTTATTTATTTTAAATTCATTTTAAATTTTAAATTTCAAATTTTAAATTCTTCAACTTATAGTCCACATCTTTCAAAAATAAAATTAACATTCTTGAATATTATATCATGGTTGAAAAGTGCATTCAACTCGTCCCCAGTAATATGTTTCATTATTCCATTATTTTCGAGTAATGATTGTTGAAACGGAATTTTCTCCTTCCAAGTCTTCATTGCAGATTGCTGAACAAGTTCATAAGCTTCCTGACGCTTTAAACCCTTCTTTGCAAGCTCAAGAAGAACTTTCTGTGAATATACCAACCCATTAGTCATCTCAAGATTTTTAAGCATATTTTCAGGGTAGACAACGAGATTATCAACCAGGTTGACTGTCTTATTTAAAATGTAATCGAGTGAAATTGTAGAATCAGGGAAGATAATCCTTTCTACGCTTGAATGGGAAATATCCCGTTCATGCCAGAGTGCATTATTCTCGAATGCGGCTATGGCATTGGAACGCAACAACCTTGCCTGTCCGCAAATATTTTCCGAAATTATCGGATTCTTCTTATGAGGCATTGCCGAACTGCCCTTCTGTCCTTTTGAAAAATATTCCTCTGCCTCCAATACTTCTGTCTTTTGAAGATGTCTTACTTCAGTTGCAATTTTCTCAAGCATTGAGCCAATGAGGGCAATTGTAGAAAGATAATTTGCATGCCTGTCACGCTGAATAACCTGTGTTGTAATTGGTGCAGGTTTCAGTCCGAGATTATTACACACATATTCCTCAACTTTGGGTGATAGATGCTCAAATGTACCAACAGCACCATTTATTTTGCCATAGGATATTTCCTCAATTGCTCTCGACATTCTTTCGATATTTCTTTTACATTCATCAAACCACAGAGCCATTTTAAGTCCGAATGTGGTAGGTTCAGCATGTATTCCGTGGGTTCTTCCAACACACAAAGTGTGTTTGAATTCATTTGCTCTCTTATTAAGGACTTCTCTGAGTTTTTCTAAACTTTTCAGGATAAGCTCCCCTGCCTGCTTGCATTGTAATGCAAAGCATGTATCGAGTACATCGCTTGATGTCATACCGAGATGTAAATATCGTGATGGCTCTCCTGCATATTCCTCTATGCTGGTTAAAAATGCAATAACATCATGCTTTGTGGTTTCTTCGATTTCGAGAATTCTGGGAACATTTACCTTTGCCTTCTGTCTAATTATTGGTGGTACATCCTTGGGGACAAGCCCCAGTTCTGCCATTGCCTCACATGCTAGGATTTCGATCTCGAGCCAGATTTTATATTTATTTTCTTCTGACCAGATGTGCCCCATTTCGGGACGAGTATAGCGCTCTATCATTAAAACTCCTAAATTAACTTACTGCAAAATTATGAAGTATTTGCGTGCATTGAAAATGTAATTGTTTGTTTATTTACAAGCCAATTTCTTTAGAAATTTCTCTCATTCCTTTGATTGTCAGAGCAATCAGTTCATCAAGTGTTATACCGAGCATGTCTGCTCCTTTTTGAATGATTTCGCGGCTTGCACCTGCCGCAAAGGATTTTTCCTTCCCCTTCTTTTTTACAGATTTGACTTCCAGGTCCATCACACTCTTTGAGGGACGCACCAAAGCACAGGCAGTTACTAATCCTGTCAATTCGTCAATAGCAAATAAAGTTTTTTCTAATTCTGAAATTGGTTCCACATCAGTACATGTTCCCCAGCCGTGTGCAAGAACAGCACGAATATATTCATCACCCCATCCGGCTTCCTCTAATATCTGCTTTGTCATTGTACAATGTACATCCGGATATTTCTCATAATCCAAGTCATGAACAAGACCGATTACTCCCCACTTTTCCTCATCTTCTCCTTTTTGCTTTGCAGCATACCTCATCACAGCTTCAACAGATTTTGCATGATTAAGCAATGATTGAGTCTCATTATATTTTTTTAGTAATTCAAACGCTTCTTCTCGTGTTGGAATGTGTGTTCCCATATTTTTCCCTAATATTATTTTTATGAATAGCCACTACTTTTAAGTAGTGGGATTGTATAGACGTACAACCTTCGGATTTATCCACTTACAAAAACTTTAGTTTATATTGAAACCATATTTTTTTAGATATTCATTAAATTCTTCAGAAAATGTTTTCTTTTTATGATGTTCTTCCTGATTCTTTATATAATCTCGAACTTTATTAACTATTGATTCACTTACAGATGCTGCAATATACTCGTCTTGCCAGGAAAATTTGAATTTTGACATTTTATTTTTATTTATCCAATGCGAAGATTCACCTTTTATTAATCTTGCTACTTCAGCAATTGACTGTTCAGCAGCAAGTGAAATTAGGATGTGAATATGATCTAATGTGCAATTAATAAAATCTATATATATATTTTTCAACTTGGAATTTTCCCTTATGTGAGATATTAATTTTTGTTTTAGTTCGGAATTTATATAAGGTTCTCGGTTTTTGGTCGAGAAAATAAGATGAATCCATATTTTAGTATTGGACATTATATCTCCTTTCAATAAGTGGCTAAAGCCAATCGGGTGGCTCGCCCACTGAGTCCACTATTTAAAAATAGTGGCTATTCAAAATAAAATTAAATCAAAAATATAAAAAATTATTACCGAAAAGCCCACAATCTAAAAATACTGGCTATTCGTTCTCAATAACTTCAATATCTTTCTCAAGCTTTTTTGTTATTTCAATTACCTTTAACTCAGCATTATTGAGGTAATTCCTCAGCTCTTTTACAAGCTCCATCCCCTCTTCGAATTGCTTTAACAGCTCATCAATCGGAGCATCTCCGGCATCCAAAGTATCAACTATTTCTTCCAGCCTTTTAAGCTGTTCTTCAAATGGTTTATTTTTTTTCACTGCCATAATTTTGCCTCATCAATTGTTTTTTGGTATTACTTTATTTATAGTAACATTTGCCCTTTCATTCTGCCTGATAATATCAATATATATGTAATTTCCAAGAGAATCATCTTTAGAAATTATTTTTCCTTCGGATTCGAGAAGAGCAAAACCTTTATTAAATGGTGCTACAGGATTAAGTGACTTACAATGTCCTTCAAGTAAAGATAAGCGTTGGGATAAAAATGAAAGAGTTCTCTTAATATTTTGAGAATTTCTTGTTTCATAATCATCTATCAATTGCCCGTTTGTTTTAATTTTTTCAATAATTCTTCTTGACATAGATGGTCCTGACATATCATCAATAATATCCATGTAATCCTGTATTTTATCAGTAGTCAAAGAGACAAGTGAATTAAGAGCATCCCCGGTAAAGTTGAACAGATAATCAATCGTAACAGGCGTAACAAGTTCTGCGGCGGCTGTAGGGGTTGCTGCTCGTATATCAGAAACAAAATCTGCAATCGTAAAATCAACTTCATGCCCTACTGCGGATATAATTGGAATGCTTGAATTATATATGGCATCAGCAACAATCTCGGTATTGTAAGACCATAAATCTTCGATTGAACCGCCTCCCCTGCCGATGATTATCACATCGAGTGAATATGTATTCAGTTCATATATTGCTTTTACTATATCCTCTGCAGAACCGTCTCCTTGAACAAGTGTCGGACGGAAATAAATTTCAGCCAATGGAAATCTTCTTTCGATTGTTGAAAATATATCATGAAAAGCTGCACCAGTAGGCGAAGTTGAGACACCGATTTTCATCGGCAGAGCTGGAATAGCTCTTTTCCTTTCGGAAGTAAAATATCCTTGTTCATCGAGTTTTTTCTTTAGTGCTTCAAATGCAAGATATAAATCACCTTGTCCAAGTGGCGTAACACTAATTACATCTATCTGGTATTTTCCCTGGGGAGGATAAACTGAAATTTTACCGGTAATTACCACTTTCATTCCATCACTCATTTGAAACCTTACAGGTCTTGTCTTCCACATAGTACAAGCAATCTGTGAATTTTCATCTTTCAATGAAAAATAGCGATGACCTGATGAGTGATGTTTATAATTAGAAATCTCCCCCTGAACAGTAACCGTATCGAAACTGCCTTCGAGAACAAACTGTATCTTTTTTGTTAGCTCGCTTACTGATTGAATCTTTTCAGGCATTTATGTTTAATTAATGTTAAGTTTAAATAATTAATAATTCACAATTATCAATTAACAATTAATTTTCAATTTATAATTATTAGAATTAACTCTTGTTTTTAAAATTATAAATTAATTTATTTAAAATTCATTTTAAATTTTAAATTTTAAATTTTATCTGCTGTTCTTGTACCAATTAACAGAACATCTGACAGCTTCTTCAAGTTTTATTTTTGGTTCGTATCCAAGTAATCTTCTTGCTTTTTCAATGGAAAAATGATAGTCACTACCTCCATTACTGATTCGGTATCTTGTCAGAATTGGAGCATTTTTGATTCTGAAGAAAATGTAAAACATTTCCATTAAAAATGCAACAGTATATCCAATCGGAAACGGAATACTCATTTTCGGTCTTTTTATTCCCAATTCATCGGCAAACATATTCGTGAAATCTTTCCAGTTAATATCAACTCCGTCTGTGATATTGAATGCTTCTCCCACAGCGGCAGGATTGGATGATGCAAGTACTACTGCATCAGCGAGATTTTCAACATAAGCCGGGCAGGTAACATGCCTCCCTCCATCTACAAATCCACCTTTTCCGGTTTCCAAAGCTTCGAGATATTTTTCAATAAATGTATGGTCCCTTGTACCAAAAACATTTCCGGGTTTGATTGAAGTAACTTCCATTTTAGTTGTTTTTGCAAATTCAAAGAGCCATTCATCTGCTATTCTTTTTGTTTCACAGTACGGAAAAATTGATTTTACGGCAGGTGCTGATTCATCCATCTTATTTGGATTTTTGAAACCATGTATAGCCACAGTACTGATATGCACAAACCTTTTAACATTGTTTTCGGATGCAATCTCAGCGACGTTTTGCGTACCGGTTACATTAATTTTATAAAATGTCTCAAATGAACCCCAGTCAGATGCGAATGCGGCATTATGAACAACGATATCAATACCCTTCATTGACTTAGAGAGTGATTCTCTGTCAGTTATATCACCGTAACTAAGTTCAATTTTAAAATCTTTTATAAATTTCAGATCTGAAGTTTTACGTACCAATCCACTTACTTCATGACTAGCATTAATAAACTTTTCAGCAAGGTGGCTCCCTATAAAACCATTAACTCCTGTTATAAAAACTTTACTCATAATTTCATTTCAAATAAATAACAAATAAATCGGACATGACACCCATTGAAATATGGATAAGAAATGGATACCAGAATGACCTGGTTCTCAAAGCCAGCACACCCATTATTATTCCGAAGATTATCGAACCAATTATCTCTCCGTCAGGTTTCCCGATGTGAACTAAACATGAAGAAATGGTCTGTATTAATATAGCATTCATTGCTCCAAATCTGTCGTTCAAACCAAACAAAAGAAAACCTCTAAAGAAAAATTCCCAGGCAATGTAATAGAAAATAATATATGCTAACTCATACGATAAAATTAAATCATGTCTTTCGAGTAGTATCCTTGCCATCGGGTATTCATTTTGTATATCCGGCATACGAGAACCTGAATATGTAAAGGGTACTATAAGTAATGGGATTGCAATTAAACAAAAAATCAATCCGAATTTCATGTTACCTAAACCAAATCCGAATTCTTTCAATGGTTTTTTCATTTTTATTTTCAGATACAGAAACGGTATAACGAAAATGAATATGAAAAAGAAAATGAATTGGTAAATATGACCGTAATAACCCTCTAATTGATGCCCTTTATAAGATGAGAAAATTGAAGAAAAATCTTCTGCTTGCCCGAAGCAAATATATAAAGTCAATAATAATGGAGCACTTATTAATATTACATAAGTGTCAATATCCTTTTTCTCAAAATCAAAAGCTTTAAATAATAATCTCATAATGTTGAATCATTAAAATGAAAAATAAACTTATTCCTTAATTTCAAATACGCCATTCTCCCTAATGTAACACACAGAACTGCAAGTACTGTACCTGCTAGGATGTCAATTACATAATGAAACCTGCAATATACTAATGAAATCATTATTAAAATTGCCCAGGGCATATAAAAATAGAAAAGCTTTTTTGCATATTTGAAAGTTATAAACATAGTTACGAGCATTATCGCTGCATGCAGACTCGGGAAACAATCAAGTTTATTGGGTTCGAAAAAATCTATAAAATTCATTATCGGCTGCGATAATATTATTCCATTTAATGGTATTGTTTGCAAATGAGCAAGATGGAACCTTGGACCTTCAACCGGTACTAAAAAATAAGTTATATAAGCACCATAATAAGTTATGAACAATAAAATCAGGGATTCCTCCAGGTTTTTATACTGTTTCCTGTAAAATAAGAGAATAACGAGTATTAAAGGCATTGGAAAATAAAAGAAGTAGGCTATATGCATTAATTCCGTTAAATAAGGATTGATTATTTTCTCAATCCATACTGTGGGATGAACTCCAAACATAAAGTGGTCAATATTTATCATCAAACTGTCATAACGGTAAGAATTAAAATAAGGTAATATCATGAAAAATGATTCAAATAAACTAAAAAAGAATAAGAGAGGATAAATTAGTAATATAAATTTCTTTCCGAAAAAATCTTTTTTTGAAGACCTTATCCTGCTTATTATAATTATGAACAGAAAAAGGAGTGAATACCAGATTGCCAACGTACCTTTATAGGGAGTCTTATCAAATCCAATAAAATAGAAAGTAATAAATATTGAAAGAACGATTAAATTCAGAAAATCAATTATGCTTAATTTTTTAAATAAAATACTGTCTGAACCCATATAATTAAAACTGTCCCAAAACTTTATCACATTTTAAAATTTTGTAATTTAACAAACTTTAAAATTACTGAATTTATTAAATAAAATTATCTGCTAAATTAAATTTTCACCAACTATTTATTGAAATTCAGTGTTTTAGTATGTTTGTGTATAATATTTTCCATATTTACGATTAATTGTATGATTGGTTTCGGATACGACTCTCATAAATTGGTTTCTGGCAAGCCTTTAATTATTGGCGGTGAAAATATAGTTTCTGAGTTTGGGACAATTGCACATAGTGATGGAGATGTGGTTCTCCATGCTTTGTGTGATGCCATGCTTGGGGCTTGCGGACTCGGAGATATAGGTGAATTATTTCCAGATACAAATCCGATTTATAAAGGAGTTGTTAGCAGGAGTTTTGTTACTCAAATTCTGAAAATGATTATTGATAAAGACTTATATATAGTTAATGTAGATGTAACAATTATATTGGAAAAACCGAAACTGAAAAATTATAAAGAAAAAATTAAGAAAAACATTTCCGAAATGTTGAATATATCTTCCGAACTAATTAATATTAAAGCAAAAACTAATGAAGGAATGGGATTTATTGGCAGATTGGAAGGCATTGCAGCATTCTGTGTATGTGAAATTCAAATAAAGGCTTAATTATTTGAAATTACAAAAAACTATATTATTTATTTTCATTTTATTAGTCAATTCAATTTATGCAATTGCTGATAATACTTACCCTTTTTCATATTCAGTAAATGAATATTTCAATGGTGGTAAACTATTATTAACTAATTCAAATAATGAGAATAATAAAATTACAAGCTTTCTCATAAAGCGTGGAATGCCCGGTGAATCACAAACAATATATTCCTGGAATGGTATTAAAAAGGTTAATACCAAAGGTAGTATAAGCGGTGTCCGAATTCTTGATGCTATTCCATTGAATTCATCTATTCTTGCTATTTGGATTGATAATCAAATAGAGTATTCTGTATTAATCGATTCGAATACATCGGTAATTTCTAAAACAGAAATCAGGTCATTACCTGAAATAATAGAAGAACCGACTTCATGCATTATTAATAGTTTATCAGAAAATAAATTTCTTATAAAATTAAATCAATCATTATATCAATGCAATATTGAAAATAACAATCAAATCAATATATATTTAATTACCGAAAATGCATATACTGCTATTTCGTTATACGATAAGAATCAGAATAAATCGGAAATTGTTTATTTAACCGGTAATGAAGGATGGTACACTGTTAATTTTTCAACTGACGCAAATAAAATTGTAGAAGCTGCAAAAATTCAAATTTCAGAAGATATAAAGCTAATACCTTTAGGCAATCGGTTAGGAATACTTTCCTCATCACAGAATTCCGGGATTTCTTTATTCCAGGTTGTTGATAAGTATAAAGGTATTTTAATGAGTTCGTGGATTGAATCACCTATTGATAAAATTGATATTTCTTATGAAAATCATGAACCAATTATATCTTTTCTAAAAAATACAGGTATCGATTATTACTTATATTCTACTAATCAAAAAAACATTAAAAACAGGAGATACTGGAAAGAAACAGTTTTGCCTTCCGGATTTATTGAACCTTATGGAGTTTCAAATTTAAAAGATAATAGGGTTGTTTTATTCAGAAATGGAATAATTACAATTTCACGGGACGGTACTATTCAATCTTCTGATTTTTTTCCATTGGGTGAATTATTCGATGATAAACCTTCAGTATATAAATTTAACGGTTATCTTGTAATTAATACATCTACTTCTTCATTAATTCTAAATGAATCCAAACATGAACTTTGGTTTATTAATTTATTTTTTGCAAACACCGGTAAAATCATTATCCCGGCTCTACTGATAATAATTGTAATAATTTTTCTTCAACTATACAGGCACCAGAAAAGGTTTCTCAACACAGTTCTTGATTTGCCTTCATCAGGTATTGTATTTATTATAAGTAAAGACGGTTCATTATTAAGGGCAAATGATTCAGGAAAAAATTTCTTAGGTATAACTGATAAAGTGCCTTTAAAAAAGATTTTTCAGTATTATTGTGTTCTGGAACATACAAAGTCTCTCAATGAATTGGTAAACAGGGCGCTGGCTCTAAAAGACACTATTATCCAAAAAATAAATATTATCCAGGAAAACGAAAGTAAAGAATGGTATTGCACTGTAATGCCTTTAACAAGTCTGACCGGAAAATACAGGGGACTGATTTTGACCGCGATAGATATAACAGAGGAATTGGAAAAGAAAAGGTTAAGTAACTGGGCTCAGTTAGCACATGATATGCAGACTAATTTATCAACAATCAGGCTCAATGCTGAACATTTGGATGTAATCGAAGATGTTCCAAATTTGGAAAGACGGAAAAAAATAATTCACCAGGTTGGTTTGCTAATTCAAAGAGTAAGGGATATAGTTACAGTAGGAAGAAGTGATTCTATTGAAAGACAGGTGGTAAATGCTGCAGGGATTTGCATTGAAGCGAGAGTGGAATTCGACGAAACATTATTTCCTGATGTCGAATTTGATTTAAGAATACTTAACTTCAATGTTTCCTGCGATAAACCAAAAATGGTTAGGGCATTAAGAAATGCAATCGAAAACGGTATTCGTTCTTTAAAAGGCAAACCTGGTAGAATTAAGATTGCCTGCTGGTCGGATCCTAAATATGCTTTTTTCAGTGTTACCGATAGTGGGGCAGGTATGGATGAAATTACAAAAAAGAAAATGCTTACTCCTTATTTTACAACCTCCAAAAATTATGGTGGAACAGGTATCGGTACTATGATTATGCAGCATGTTGTCCAACTTCATGGAGGTGAATTATTGATAAATTCAACTCCGGGTGAAGGCACAGAAATAATCTTTAGTATTCCTAATTATTCACATCTCAGGTTAACCAAAAAAGAAAATGAGTCTAAATAAGGACAATAATATTCAAAAATATAAAGGCATACGCATTGGTTCTGTTGATTATGGATTAAAACGGGTAGGATTTGCTGTTTGTGATGAATTTCATGTTACAATAACTCCAAAACATGTTTTTGACAGAACTTCCCCAAATTTTTGGAATGATTTGACCGGTATATTCGTCAAAGAAAACATCGGTTTGCTGATTGTTGGAATTCCATTGCGTCTCAGTGGTGAAAAGGCAAATATTTTAGATGATGTAATGAACTTTATCAAAGAATTGAAGACTAAATGTAATATCGAAATAATTACTTTTGATGAATCTTACTCAACCCGAAAATCAGTTAGGACAATGCTTGAAATTGGAATGAAAAAAAGGAAGAGAGCAATTAAAGGAAATAAAGATAAGATAGCTGCTGCAATTATTTTAAGAGATTTTTTACAGGAACTGGAGTTAAAATGAAATTCAAAATATTAATTTTTATAATTATAATCTTTCAATTGTGTTCATTGTTTGCACAAAGAGGAAATCAAAGAGATTTAAAGCCTATTTATGATTTAGGTAAAAGATTTTATTCCGATATTTATATACTTCCGGACAGCAGCTCAGATTCGGTATTAGTTTATATTCCTTTTAAAATGACCTATCAAACATTGACATTCATAGTGAAACCGGATAATGGCAATGAAAAATATTTAGCTGTTCCAAGTATTGAAGTAGAATTCAAGGATTCAGAAAGTATTATTAGAAAACGAATATTTTATGAAGATTCCGTACTAATTAATAGCTATGAGAAAACTGTATCGAAAGATGAATATTTATATGGAATAGTCGAAACAAAAATGAAAACAGGAAAGTATACAGTAAATATTAATTTACGTTGTTCAAATTCTCAGTTACAAAAAAACAAAAACTTTCCTCTCGTCGATTTTAGTGATTTCAGAAATAGTCTTGCAATATCCGAACCGATTTTAGCAAGTTCACTCGAAACTGATAGGAGTAATACAATCACTCCCTATATTCTAAATTTAGGAATCCCATTTTCTTCTAATGGTGCTTCGATTTTAGTTCCGGTTTCGTACAAAAATGAATATGATAAATTCAAATGCACAGTGAAATATACAAAAATGAAGGATAAATTGTTTGACTGGGGTGATATTCCTCCGATTACCGGTTCTGTCGTTCCTTTGACAAATAGTTCATTGAAAATCGAATATAAAAATCAATTTGAAATTCCAATATTAAAGTTTAATTCTTTTCAATCGGATAGCGGGCTTTTCAAGCAGGGATTATTGAATATTCATTTAACTTCTGATAAATTAATCCCAGGGAATTATGAATTAAATATTGTAAGGGAAAATTCAAAAGATACACTCAAAAGAATTATCAGTGTAATATGGGAAGATATGCCTGTAATATTAATGAATCCTGAATCTGCAGTTGAATCAATGTATTATATTCTGACTGATGACCAATATGATAAAATGAATGATGGGAACCAGCAGGAAATGTCAAAAAAACTTATTGATTACTGGAAAGAGAAAGACCCGACAAAAACTACTGCTTTTAATGAAGCAATGGCTGAATATTTTAAACGGGTAGACTATACAAACTTGAATTTTAAAAGTAAAAATTACAGGGATGGTTTCAAATCTGAACAAGGCAAAATTTATATTCTTTACGGTCCACCCACAAAAACAAGTAAAGTTCTTGGTGAAAAGCAAAATACTGAAATATGGATTTATGACAAATTAAAGAAGGAATTTATATTCAAAACGGATAATTCCGGAAATTACATACTTGTTAATGTAAATGACATTAAGTAACTTCTGAATCGAAATGGATCGGTTCCCAACTGGCTCCTTCGCATGGAATATAATCCTTAGTAGGATGCTCATCTAAAATTTTACATAATTGGCTGCTGATATCCAGGTGAATACACGAACCGCAAAGTGTTTCTTCCCTAAATGATTTTATTCTGTTTTGGAATTTCTGGTATTGCCTCCATCCCGGATAGGCAGCTCCTACCCAAAGTATGAAAACCAATAACCACCAGTATTCCCGCAAATCGAAATATTCAATCAGAAATAAACTGAGAAGCATAATAATAGCTGTGCGGAGAATCACTCCCCAAACAACAGAACCTGTAGTTATAGTTGGTTGTCTATTTCCTTCTGCTTCATCTTCTGTTCCTTCACGGAACATAAAGGTATCGATTACTTTATCTAAATTCATATGACTCCATTTGCAGCATTGACGCTGAATTTCGATTTGAATTGCTGATTATTAGTAATTACTAATAAGCTTATGATTAAATTTTCATAATGATTTCATCAATATAAGGTCAATATCTTATAAATTTGTAAGATTTTTTTGGTGAACAACTAAATATATTATGAATTTTGTTTTAATTATTTGAAAGAATTATGAAAGTACCATTGTTGGATTTGAAGTTACAGTATCAGAGTATTAAGAATGAAGTTGAACCTGCTATGCTGAAAGTAGCACAGTCACAAATGCTTATTTTAGGTGAAGAAGTTGACAAATTAGAAAAAACAATAGCATCCTATTGCAAAACAGATTATGCAATTGCCTGTTCCAGCGGAACAGACGCATTGCTAATGGCATTAATGGCAATAGACATAAAACCGGGTGATGAAGTAATCATCCCGACATATTCATTCTTTGCTACAGCAGGAGTGGTGGCGAGATTGGGAGCTATACCCGTTTTAATTGACAGCGAACCGGTTACTATGAACATCGATGTGAGTCAAATCAGGGAAAAAATTAATTTCAAAACAAAAGCAATAATCCCTGTTCATCTTTACGGACAATGTGCCGAAATGGATGAAATATTAAAAATATCTAATGAGTTTAATATACCTGTTATTGAAGACTGTGCCCAGGCAATCGGAGCGCAATACAAGGACGGAAAATTCGCCGGCTCATTAGGATTAATAGGATGTTTTTCATTCTACCCCACAAAAAATCTCGGAGCATTCGGCGAAGGTGGAATCATTACAACAAATAACAAGGAACTTGCAGAAAAGCTTAAACAAATGAGAAACCACGGCATGAATCCTAAATATTATCACAAATTCATAGGCGGTAATTTCAGATTAGATGCTTTGCAAGCGGCAGTCCTTAATGTTAAATTCCCTCATCTTGAAAACTGGCATCAGCGAAGAAGGGAAAATGCTAATCTTTATACAAAATTATTTATCGAGGCTGGTTTATCTGAATCTAAAGGTAAAATGATATTTGATAATAAAAATAAAGTTTTAATTCCCGAAGCAGTTTATGAAAATAGTGGATGTAAAAACTATCATATTTACAATCAATATATCATTCGTGTTCAGCAAAGGGATAAACTGAGAGAATTTCTCGGTAAAAACGAAATCGGAACAGAAATATACTATCCTGTTCCCTTCCACGGGCAGGAATGTTTCGCATATTTAAATAATAACGAAAAGGATTTCCCGGTAGCAAATGAATTATCCGAAACATCAATCGCATTGCCGATTTTCCCTGAATTAACAAAAGAACAAATCCAATTTGTTATAGAAAAGATTAAAGAATTTTTGGTTTAAATTGAAATCCCTGTCGGGAGCAACTCCCGACAAGGATTATTATTCACTATTCACTATTTACTGTGCCCACGCACACAAGTGCATATCCGCAGAATTTACCAATAATTTATGAGTTGGAAGCACCCTGATTGTGAATCCCTGGTTGCCTGTTCCGTTGCAAATATATTCACCTTCGTAATGATGCAGGTGTTCTTCCGATTTAGTAAGATTTAAATCCTTGAATCCGGTATCAATCAATTCGCCTTCATGGTTGACTGTACCGTAAAATACCTGTACTACTACATCTTCTGTTGTCAGATTGCCCAGATGGACACGAGCTGAAACATGAATAGATTTGCCGACAAAAAATTCACTGTCCTGCTCGGTTGAGACATCTATGATTTCGACTTCTCCCCAGTTGGAACGTATCGAGTTTTTCCACTGGTAAAGCATTGAGGCATTTTTTGCATTTTCAGTAGTCAGGATTTTATAATTCTTAATAGCAGGCAAATAGTATCTTGTTGCATATTCTTTTACCATTCTTGTCGTCGAAAAATTCCAGGCAATAGACTTGATGCAGGATTTCATATATGTAACCCATTTGTCCGGGACCCTGCCTAAGTTCGACCTGTCGTAAAACATCGGGACAATAACCTGTTCAAGCAAATCATAGAGTGATGAAGCCTCGATTATATTTTGCTCATCCGTATTTGCATATTCTTCACCATGTCCGATTGCAAAACCGTTGGTTCCGTCGAATGCCTCATCGAACCATCCGTCTAAAATACTGAGATTAAGTGTACCGTTCAATGCAGCTTTCATACCGCTTGTACCGCTTGCCTCCATAGGTTTGATGGGTGTATTCAGCCATATATCGCAACCCTTGACCATATATCTCGATATAACAGTATCATAATCTTCCAGAAATACAACATGTCTTTCCAAACCGTATTCCCTGACTTTATATATGATCGACTGTATAACTTCCTTACCCTGTGTATCATGCGGATGTGCCTTTCCGGCGATAATTATCTGAACGGGTTATTCATTTATTTTACTTATCTGCTCAGGTGTCAGGAAAGATTTTTGTCTTTTTATCAGGTATTCTCTTGCAAATAATACCATACGGACTCTTCTTCTCTGCTTTTCTCTCCATAACTCTTCGTTGGGAATAGTTTCAATTTTATCCCATATTTCTTTCACGTCTGTTTCGGTTTTCCAGCGTGGAGACAAATAACGGTCATATAATTCTGCAAATTCCCTCGCTACCCAGGTCATTGTATGAATTCCGTTTGTTATACTGCCAATCGGAACTTCATCCACCGGGAAGCATTTCCACAAATTATGCCACATATTTCTCGACACACAGCCGTGTAGTTTACTAACAGCATTGTGATAGCCTGTTAACCGCAATCCGAGTATTGTCATAGAGAAATTGTCATCGGGATTGAAATCTCCCGGTTGTCCGTTAAAATAAAATTCTTCTTTTTTCAAACCTAATGATTTATAATAATTCTGAAGATAAGCTTCAATTCTGTCAACTTTGAATGCCTCGTTGCCTGCAGGAACAGGGGTATGGGTAGTAAATACGGAAGTTGATTTAGTAATCTGCTTTGCAGAATGAAAATCAATTTTATATTTATCCATATAACCTTTTGTCCGTTCCAATAAAGCAAATGCAGCGTGTCCTTCATTAATGTGATAAACCGTCGGTTCAAGATTCAACGCTTTTAATGCACGAACACCCCCAATTCCAAGAACAATTTCCTGCTGTATTCTTGTTTCACGGGTTCCTCCGTAGAGCTGGTCTGTAATATCCCTGTATTCGTCCAATGCATTTTCATGAATATTAGTGTCGAGAAGATATAGTGGTATCCTTCCAATCTGTAATTTCCATACCTGGGCAAATGCTTTTGCTTTTGGAAGGTCTACATCAATTATTATCGGTTCATCATTTTTATCCCTCATCAAAGTCAGGGGCATTGAATAGAAATCATTAAATATATATTGATCGTTCTGCCATCCGCTTTGAGTCAGCCTCTGCCAGAAATAACCCTGCTGGTACAGCAAACCGACAGCAATCAGAGGTAATCCAAGGTCACTTGCACTTTTCAGATGGTCTCCGGACAAAACCCCCAGACCACCTGAGTAATTAGGAAAACTTTCGTTTATTCCATATTCCATACTGAAATAAACAATAGACCCTTTCCCATTGATATTAACAGAGTCATACCATGTGTGGGACTCCATGTAATTCTTGAATTTATCATGAATATAGTCGAGAAAGCTTGTAAAATCTGTTTGTTCCGAGAGTCTTTCCAGTTCTGCCTGGTTAAGATTATTAATTAATAAAATAATTCCTTTGCTTCTGCATTCCAGCACCACCAGTAATTATAGGCAAGTTCTTTGAGTTTCTCAATTTTTTTCGGCAAATGGGATGTTACAATGAAACTATGAACAGGCTTCATATATATTTACTCCAAAAATCATAAAATTTAATTATGTAATTTACGTATCAGAAAAGATAATGATTTTTCTTATAATTTCAATTATTTTGTTTAATTATGTATAAAAAATGTTAAAAGATAATATCAATTTGGGTGATTCCAATTTGTCAGAAATTAAAGAAGCTGTCAGATTGCTTAAAGAAGGTAAAATTATTAGTTTTCCCACTGAAACCGTATATGGCATAGGGGGTGATATTTATAATGAGTCAGCAATCAATGAAATATTTGAAATTAAAAACAGACCCATTAACCTGCCTTTGTCTGCCCATCTTTCATCTATTTCCGATGTTGAAGATGTGGCATTCGATATTCCTGATGAGTTTTTTATATTAGCCGATAAATTTCTTCCGGGACCTTTAACAATCATTTTAAAGAAAAAAAAGAACATTCCTGAATCTATTACTGCAGGATTGAAAACGATTGGAGTCAGAATACCTGACAATAAAATTTTTCAGAAAATAGTTGAAGAATTAGGTAATCCCCTTGCAGCTACATCTGCAAATATTTCCGGAAAAAAATCAGCACTGACAGCCGAAGAAGTTGAATTTTATTTTCCTAAAGGAATTACTAAAATAATCAACGGCGGCAGATGCAGGTATTCTCTTGAATCAACAGTTATCAGCCTTGTGGAATTCCCTCCATTGTTAATCCGTGAGGGTGTAATAAGAACGGTCATTCTTGAAGAACTTCTTAAGGTTAAATTCAGAAAATAACAAATTCAGAAATAACAGTATTATCATCATATTACCGGGATTTTATAATAAAGTTCAAATTTTTGTTATCCTATAAATAAATACCTTAACTCGTTAAACTTGCTGCAAAATTTAAATCTGAAATATTTTTGATTCGGGACGGATTTTCAATAAATGCAAAAAGCATTATCGGAGTCATGACTCTCGCTGCAGAGCAGGGATGCGAGCTTGTACTCAGAATAGATGGAATCGACGAATCAAATGCTTCAGATGAATTAAATGAATTATTCGAATCCGGCTTTGGGGAGCAATAAATAATTTTATATTTACAGAAAAACTAATAAGATAATTTCTATGCCATTTCTTGGTGATAAACATAACGAAAGTAAATCAAGAGAAGAAATAATACTTAAGGGAATTCCATCATCTCCGGGAATGGCTCTTGGTAAAGCTTATGTTATAAAACCCGAAGTAATTATTATACCGGTTATTCAAATACCAGCCGATAAAATATCACATGAAATCGCAAGGCTTGAAGACGGGTTGCATAATATGATGAATGAAATTCAAACTGCACTCGATAAAGTTAAAAACGACTCTCAGAATATTAGTGCCATTCTCGAAACTAATCTTTTAATACTGAAAGATGAGTTTATAATTAGCTCAATTAAAGAAAGAATCAAAACAGGTTATTCTGCTGAAAGTGCAGTTGTTCAGGAATATGAAAATCAGATTAATTTCTTTAAAAATTCCAAAGACCTGGTTCTGAAAGAACGTTCATTCGAATTAGAACATTTGAAGGATAAACTTCTTGCTACAATCAGGAAGAAAATCACTAATCACAATATTCCAGAAAATTCTGTTATTGTAGCACAAGCTATAACTCCTACTGATGTTGTGAATTTTAAAGAATCAAAAGTTGCAGGAATAATTACCGAAGCCGGAGGTATTGCTTCCCACAGTGCTCTCCTCGCCCGTTCATTCGGGATACCGTCAGTTATCGGAGTCAGGGATGCCCATAGCCTAATTAATATTGATTGCGATATTATAATTGACGGCTATGCAGGTTTAATTCATATTTGTCCTTCTAATGAATGTATTAAAGAATATGAAGCCAGGAAATCTAAAGAAGATGAACACAAACGTGAACTTGGTGAACTGATTAATTTAAATACTGAAACGCAGGATGGAATTAAGATTAAACTAACTGCAAATATCAACTCTCCTGATGAAGTCAAAGAAGCCGTTTTATTTGGATGTGATGGAATTGGATTAGTACGTACTGAAAATCTTGTAATGAATTTAAAAAGATTCCCGGATGAAGAAGAGCAATACAATTGGTACAAAGAAATTACAGACAGGGCATACCCGAATCCTGTTGTTTTGAGAGCCTTCGATATTGGTAGTGATAAATACCTGGAAGGTTTGCCTCATGTTGAGTTAAATCCTGCATTAGGATTAAGAGGCATAAGATTTTTACTTCACAGGGAAGATATATTCTCAAATCAACTCAGGGCGTTTTTAAGGGCATCTGTAAACAAGAATTTAAAAATCATGCTTCCTATGATATCAAGCCTGAATGAAATTGAACACTCAAAAATACTTCTTGAAAAATGTAAAAGTGAATTAAAAGAAAAAGATATTCCTTTTGATTATAAAATACCTGTTGGTATAATGATTGAAACGCCATCTGCTGCCCTGCTTGCAGGAAAGTTTGCCGGTGAAGTTGATTTTTTCAGCATTGGAACTAATGACCTAACTCAATATACACTTGCAGTCGACCGTGATAATGAATTTGTCACTGAATTATATGATACTTTTCATCCTTCGGTTCTCAAACTAATTAAAAACATTGTTGATTCTGCAAAATCCAAAAAAATACCTGTCAGTATTTGCGGTGAACTGGCAGGGCATGCTGCGGCAACTAATTTCCTTGTCGGGATCGGTATAGATGAACTTAGTGTTCCACCCGTCATACTCCTTGAGTTGAAAAAAAGAATCCGCAGTTTAAATTTTAAAAAAGCAAAGAAAACTGCAAAGGATATAATTAATTGTGATTCATCATCCGATTTAATGAAATTACTAGAGTTAATTTGATTTGTTAAATCAATAATATTAATGCCGATACATTTATTTAATGATAGATAAATCTTCAAATAATATAAAAATTTTACCTGATTTCATAGCTAACCAAATCGCTGCAGGTGAAGTTGTTCAAAGACCTGAATCAGTCGTAAAGGAATTAGTTGAAAATTCCCTGGATGCAGGTGCCGATTCAATTGCTGTCATTGTCAAAGGTGCAGGAAAACAGCTTATTCATGTTTATGACAACGGCAACGGAATGACAAAAAATGATTTATCATTGTCCTGCAAAAGGCATGCTACAAGTAAAATATTTTCGCAGGAAGACCTGGAAAATATCAATACTTTCGGATTCAGGGGAGAAGCCCTTGCATCTATCAGTTCAATTGCGAATGTAGAAATCCGTACAAGAACGAAAAATGAGCAGACAGGATGGAAACTTATCGCCGAACCCATGAATGAAGATTTAATAGAACCTTGTAATACAGATACAGGTACACAGGTTTTTGTTAAAAACCTTTTTTATAATGTTCCTGCAAGAAGAAAATTTCTGAAAACAGACTTAACCGAATTCAGGTATATTTCCGATACAATGCTAAAATTCGCTTTACTCAATAATCAGGTAAGATTTACATTCTATGATGACGATGTACTGATTTTTGATGTTCATCCTGAAACAAGAGAAAAAAGAATTTCCGATATTCTTGGTGAAAAAACTGCCGGGTCATTGATGCCTGTTTCAATTGAAAGTGAGGGGATTATTATTTCAGGTTTTGCAGGACAGCCACACCTGGCTAAGCAATCACGAACAGGTCAGTATCTTTACCTTAACGGCAGAAGCATTCAAAGCAAATCACTTAGCTATGCTGTATTCTCAGCTTATGAACATCTACTTGAGAAAAATTCAAATCCTTTTTTTATCATTAATCTGCAAGTCGACCCGAAAACAGTAGATGTTAATGTTCACCCTCAGAAACATGAAGTTAAATTTGATGACGAAAGATATATATTCAAACTAATAAATACAGCCATTACAGAGTCGTTAAGACAACACAATCTTGTTCCTGAAATCAGGATGAAGGAAATGGAATCTTATTTACCCATTGATTCATTGAAATCAGGCAACGGTGAATTTATTATGGTCAATAAGGTTACAGGAGAGGTGATAGATAATACTCCACATATTAGTTCACTAGGTATTAATCAGGATTTTAGAAAACCCGGATTTCAACATGGAGAATATAAACATTTCGAAAAAAGAAATTATCACTCAAATACAAATATGCAAACCGGGATTTCAGATTATGATAAACTATTCACCGAATCAAGTAAAACAACATTCAGTTTTGACAGCATTACACCTGTTAATGAAAAAACTGAATTATCATCCAATCTTGATAATCCCGACTCAATGTTCTGGCAACTCCATAACAAGTATATATTCACTCAAACCGTTCATGGATTAATGATGGTCGATCAGCATGCAGCTCATGAAAGAGTTTTATATGAACGTGCAGTTAAAGCAATGAATAAGGAGTATTCTTACTCGCAAAATCTTTTGTTCCCGATTAATTCAAAAGTCACGGCGTCGGAATTATCCACGATTAAGGAATTGATAACTGAATTAATTAACCTTGGATATACTTTAAATCTTAAAGATCCCGATACAATAGAACTGCATGGAGTCCCTTTAGATGTTAGAAACGGTCTCGAGTTATCATCACTTAAAGAAATCATAGATAATTTTACTGAGACTAAAAAAATTGAAAGTACTAATAAAAGAGACAGTCTTGCTGCAAGTTATAGCTGTAAAGCCGCTATAAAGGCTGGTGATATATTGACAAAAGATGAGATGAAAAAGCTTTTAAAGGATTTGTTCAAATGTGACAATCCTTTTTCATGTCCTCACGGAAGACCCGTCATAATTGAAGTTAAACTTGATGAATTTGATAAACGATTCGGCAGAATTTGACCGGATAGTTTTATTAATAATTAAAAAATATTATTTGATTATATCTACCCAAAATATTAACTTACATTCCGGTTACAATATTGCATAAACAATTTTTATTTATAATAGGTGAAAAATGAAAAATCTTTTCAACATGATTCTTGTACTTATCATTGGATTAATTTTTATCAATGGATGTCTAACTGTCGAAAAAAAAGAATACAAAGTTAAAATAACCGGTCCGAATTCCGGCAAAGGAACAATTAAATATATTAACATTGTTTCACAGAAAGATGATGGAAAAGACGTTTCTATGAAAGACTTTGCCGAACTTATTACAGATTATATCGAAGGCGATAAAATTCAGAATGATTTCCCGGGTATTAAAAATGTAAATAAAAGAATATTTGAGGAGAAAGGTGTTCTTTGTGCTGAATTCACTTTCGATTTCGACAGTTTGCATCGAATAAAACTTTTCAAATATGACAAGGACAGCCCTTATATGTTGCTGGTGAAGGAAAGTTTCAACAATGAGGAATATGTTGAATCAAATGGAGAATATAATATAAATAATATGCCAATTGTTTTCTGGAATAAAAATACAAAAGATTTTTCCTGGAAAACCAAGGTAGCAACTGATTCTACAAATATTATCAGTCTGTTAGACCAGTATAAATCGTGGGAAAAAAGTAAAAAGAAATAAATTAAAGTCAATAGTTTAGTTGTCAGTCGTTAAAAACATTAACTGGTAACTAACGACTAACACTTTTAACTGTAATTGTGAATTTAGAATTGATAATTAATAGAAATGATTGTTATCACCGATAATACCAGGTTTGCAGAACAATTCATAGAGGAAAATGTTTCCTGGAAACGTGTGGAATTGAACGATTTTAATGACAATATCAGGATTTTGGTTTCAAGGATGTTTCAGAATAAAATTTACTATATTGCTGAAATCTTGAGACAATCAACATGGAGATATCTCATTGCAGTTGAATATATCCCGGAATCGCAATACGATATTTTAATCAATACTGTTCATGATTATAACGACCTTCCAGGTAGGATACTTTGCCTTGCAGGTTCTGGAGATAAATTTCATGGGTTTAAAAACCGTGAATGGATTAGTAAACTTGGTAATATACATTTATCTATCTACCTGTCACCTCATCTTGAAATCAGCCATTTCGGAGTCGGATTTCTGATACTCTCTGCAGTTTCAGTCCTGCAAACGATTGATTCAATAAAGGAGTTGAAAGACAAATCTTATCTGAAGTGGGTAAATGATATTTTGATTGAAAGTTCAAAAGTCTGTGGAGTTCTTGCTCATACTCAAATACAAAGTAATATTGTTACTGATGCCGTTCTTGGGATTGGTTTGAATGTAGAGGCAATTCCCCAGGTAGAGCCTACTCCTTTTGTTCCTAAAGTTTCTTCACTTTATAATTTTACAGAATTTAAGACCAAAGTAAATTTGAAAAAAGTTTTTAACTTATTAATTTCAAAAATAGAAAATAATTACGGTTTGTTACTTGGAGATAAGTATTCCGAGTTACTTAAATTATACAAGAACAGGTCATTTGTAGTTGGAAAAAATGTCAGAATCTGGTCTGATGCATACGCCGCTTCACAGGAATTAATTGCTGAGGGAAAAGTTCTCAATATCGGTGATGACCTTGAACTTATTATCGAAGGACACAAAACACCGGTCATTACAGGAAGACTCGAATTAATTGATAATTGATACTTTTAAAAAGTTCATAAAGTTCATAAAGTTTATAAAGTTTATAAAGTTTATAAAGTATAAAGTTTATATTTCTGACGACTAAAGACTAACAACTGTCGACTATCGACTAACAACTATCGACTATCGACTATCGACTTTTTTAACAGTTCCAGGTTCAAATTCAGTTATTGTAATACTACATGTCGAACAAGGACAGAATACAGAACATTACAATTGTTTATTTCACTTTTTCCGACAATTCAAGAATTGAATCCGATAAGTTCATTATATCATTGTGTCCCTTTGTTTTAACGATTAAATTGCTTCTAAAAACCACATTCCACCAAAAGAAAATATTATTGAATCAAAAATAATATTATTAATTTAATTGTTTTTTTAATTAATAATGAACAAAAAGTATCGGTTTTTATGAATAAATTTGAACTTGTATCGAGTTATAAACCATCAGGTGACCAGCCGAAAGCCATAAATGAGCTTATCGAGGGCATTGAACGTGGTGATAAGAACCAGGTTCTCCTCGGCGTTACCGGCTCCGGAAAAACGTTTACAATTTCAAATGTAATTCAGCAAATTCAAAGACCGACACTCGTAATATCTCCGAACAAAACTCTGGCTGCACAGCTATACAGCGAATTCAAGGCATTTTTCCCTAATAATGCTGTCGAATATTTTATTTCATATTACGATTACTATCAGCCTGAAGCTTATATACCGACCACCGACACATACATCGAAAAAGATTTTTCAATCAATGATGAAATTGACCGGTTGCGGCTGAAAGCTACCAGTTCCCTCGTCGAAGGCAGAAGGGATATCATAGTTGTCGCATCTGTAAGTTGCATTTATAGCATTGGTACAAAAGCTGATTTCCTTTCTTACCTTTTCCCAATATCTGTCGGGCAGACTATCAATCGACAGGATTTGCTTTACAAATTAACAGATATGCATTACAGCAGGAATGATTATGATTTCTCCCGAGGTACATTTCGTGTTCGTGGCGATGTAGTCGACATTATACCTGCCTACGAAGACCAGACTGCTGTTCGCATCGAGTTATTCGGGGATATGATAGAAAAAATTACATACATTGATGCACTGACAGGAAAAGCAAAATCGAATGCTGATACCGTTATGCTCTTCCCGGCAAAGCTGTTCGTCACTCCCGAAAATAAATTGCTCGATGCAATGACAGCAATTCGTGAAGAATTATACGAACGATTGAAAGTATTGCGTTCTCAGGAAAAGCTTCTCGAAGCACAGCGTTTAGAACAGCGAACTCTTTTCGACCTCGAAATGATGAAGGAAGTCGGCTACTGTTCAGGTATAGAGAATTATTCGATGCATCTAACCGGCAGGCAATTTGGTGACCGTCCCGAATGTCTCTTCGATTATTTTCCTGAAGATTATTTACTAATGATTGATGAAAGCCACGTTACTGTACCACAGTTAAGAGCTATGTACAACGGCGACAGGAACCGAAAGCTCACCCTTGTTGAACACGGTTTCCGTCTTCCCTCTGCTGTTGAGAACCGCCCCTTGAAATTCGAAGAATTCGAATCGCTGGTTAATGATGTTATCTTCGTGAGTGCAACTCCCGGTCCTTACGAGCTCGAAAAAACAACGGGAGTAGTCGTGGAACAAGTGATTCGCCCAACAGGTTTGCTCGACCCTGAAATCAGCATCAGACCGGTGAAAAATCAGATTGACGATTTGCTCAATGAAATTCACATGAGGACTGCGAGAGGTGAAAGAATTCTGGTTACTACACTGACAAAAAGAATGTCCGAAGACCTCAGCGAATATTTGCAGAACCTGCAAATTAAGGTTGCTTATATTCATTCGGATGTCGAAACTCTCGAACGGGTAGAAATCATTCGAAATCTCAGGACAGGCGAAAATGATGTTCTTGTCGGTGTCAATCTGCTTCGCGAGGGATTGGATTTACCCGAAGTTTCTCTCGTTGCAATACTCGATGCTGACAAGGAAGGATTTCTCCGAAGTGAACGTTCTCTAATGCAGACCGCAGGACGAACAGCAAGAAATGTGAATGGTCTCGTCATTCTTTATGCAGACAAAGTAACACGTTCCATGCAGGCATTGCTCGAGGAAACAAACCGCCGCCGTGAGATGCAGATTCAATACAATACCGAACATAATATCAATCCGCAGACTGTTTACAAATCGCTTGACGAAATCCTGAGTGCCACTTCTGTTGCGGATATTCAGGTGCAAAGAGAGAAACGAATCGAGTACTTCGAAGAAAAGAAAATCCGTAAAGCAGCAGAACCACTTGTTAAGTATCTCACAAACGAACAGCGTGAAGATTTGACCGAGCAGTTATTCAACGAAATGAAAGAAGCCGCACGACAGCTTGATTTCGAACGTGCCGCCGAACTCCGCGACGAAATCCAGCGTCTCAAAGCTGCAGCCGAAATTGCCCAAAAGAAAAGAATCATGAAGACAAAGTAACTTTGAATTTTAAATTTTAAATTTTGAATTGCGGATATATAAATTGTAAAAAGAATTAACAACTTTTATCTCGTAGAGATTAAATATTAGTAGAATAAGAATCCCCGCCACCACAATTATCCCGTAGGGATTAAATGTCTGTAGTAAGTTGTCTGAAAGGATTAAGAAGATTAAGGGATTGCAGGATTTTTTTTTATACAAAGCCCACAAAGTTTTTCATTCGTAATTCTTAATTGATTTTGAGGAAGAGTTGTGAAGTGTAGAAAATACTTGACTTTAATATTATTTCTTCATAAGTTTAATTTATATAGTTATAAATTTTCTTTAATAAATCTATGAATACACATTTAATCCATATCTACATTATTCATTTCACAGAAATCTATACCTGCAAACAATTAATAAATTTACACAATAAGAAAATGTAGGAGTATTAGTTTTGAAATTAATTATAAATAAAATATGAAATCTGAATTCGAATATAAAGGCTGGTGGTGGTTACCTGAAAAACCTCAGGATAAAGTTCCAGGAATTGCTTACGTAAAACAAGGGAAATTTACTGAACTAAAATTACTTGGCGGTTTTCAAAATGATATTGAGTTAATTAAAAAAGAGAAAATAATTGGTTCAAGTAAACCTATAACTCATAGTTTAATTCTCGGTCATATGTATTCACTTGAATACATTACACTTTACGATTGTATTGGCGCCTGTTTTGGGGGACATCAATCGGCACCAGTATCTTCTTTTTATCAATCATTTTTTCATGCAAAATATGCTTTACATAATATTCACTTTTTTAAAACAAGTGCAATTAAGTTGAGAAGTTTCTCAATTGAATATAGTTATTTAAATGATTGGGCAGATGCTGATAGAGGACAAAAGGAAATATTAAATAAAAGAAATTATTTACTTAAAAGTAAATATACAAATTCTATTAAATTTAAAATTAACGAAGATATCTTATTATATTTAAATTTTTGGAATGATCCCCTTTATTCATTTAATAGAAATCATAAAATTGGTATTGATGAAATTGCATTTTTAAGATTTATTTCTAGAAGAGGATTATCAATTGAACAATGTGTTAATTTGATAATCAAGATGCAAGATTTTATTTCATTAGCTGTTCAAAGACCTGTATTTCCTATATCAATATCTTGTAGTCCAACTAATTCAAAAAGTTATAATTATACTTATAATATTAAAAGAAATTCTATGCAATTATATTTGACAATTAAAGGAGAACCAAATGAGTACACAAGTATAATGAGAAATCAAATGATATTCTCTTATAGTGATATTAAAGAATATGTTGATACAGCATTATCAAATTGGTTAAATAAAATTGATGGATTTGGTATAATATATCAATTGTATTTCAGTGTTTTATTTAGTAAATCAAGAAATATTGAGGACAAATTTATCAATTATATTCATGCTATTGAAGGATTTCATAGAAAATTTAATAAAGGCAAATTTTTAATGGAAAAAAAAGAATTTAATAATAAAGTATATAAACCAATTAAAAAATTATTAGATGTAGATATTGAACCTAATTTAATTCATAAAATACTTAGTTCATTAAAATATAATAATCAACCAAGTTTAAAGGATAGATTAATTCAAATTTTTAGTGAATTTAATCCAGATTTTATAAAACATATTTCAATTGGTTTTATTAATAGCAAAGAATTAATAGATTATATAGTAGATACAAGAAATTATTTTAGTCATCTTAATGAAGAAAAAGAACAAAAAATTGATTTTAACAAATTGCCTGCATTAAATAATCGGTTAAAAATTATCTTGGAATGGTACTTCCTAAAAATAATGGGATTGCCACAAAATAAAATTGAAAATATTGTTATAAAAAGTTTATATGATCGTTATTAATTTGGAGTATTAATATGAATAATTCAAGTGGAAAGAAAGAAAATATAAGCGATAAAATAGAAAATATTTTATCAAAACATCGAATTTTCCTTTTATTAATTTTAATTATTTCCTTAATTATTTCACCAATAATATTCTCAAAATTATCTTTAACAACATTAACAGATTTGACAAAAACTGGTCAAATTGGAGATACCATTGGAGGTATTACAGCTCCACTAATTGGATTAATTGCAGCTTTATTAATTTATTTATCATTCAAGGAACAATATAAAGCAAATATTGAAAATAAAAATAGTCAAAAATTGCAATATTATTTTGACTTTATATCAGATATTAATCATGATATTGATACTTTTGTATATTCAAAGGAAAGATATTTTCAAGCTCAACCTCAGAGTAATAATCCTCCTATTATTTCAAGTTATACATTATACTTTAATGGTTCATTTGCTTTATATGAATTCATAAGTGATTTCCCAAATGTTTATACTGATCATACTGGTATTAGTAAAATAAGAAAATCCTATACTGATTATCAAGAATTAAATTTACTTTTATTTGTTTTTAGAAATTTAGATGAAATTATTAAAAAAGCAAATGTTGATTTAAATAATAACGAAAAAAAATTAATTCTTAATAAAATAAAAATATTATATCAAGCAAAAGTAGAATTACCAGCATATAATTTAATTAAAAAATTAAGAGAAAATTACTCTGATTGGAGTATTGATTTTATTAATGAAATTGAAAAAATTTGTAAAATAATTCTTTCATTATAAAATTATTAATTTCTACACACCTTTTTCCACAGGAAGCTGTTTCTTTGCTTACTCACAACCCATGCCTCAACCAATAAAACAAACAAAACGTAAAAATTCCCTCAATCCTCAAATCATACAAATCCTAATTCAGACAATTAGCTCCCTTCAGTCCTTTTCGTCAAAAAAAAATCTTCATAATCTGTTTAATCCGCTTAATCCAAATTCAGACAATTATTTTTAAAATCATTTTAAAACCGTTTTCTTGACATATCATCACCATAACATTATCTTTGCCCCTCTCGTTCTTTGAAATTCCGGGTTCCGTTAATGCAGAGGCAATTCACGAATTCCCCGATTGGAAGTCTGAAAAAAAAGGTCAATAATGGCACAAAAAGTCGCTACCCTCTTTATAAAAACATGACAAACAGAGACAAAACATGACAAATATTCCATAATCGCTATATTATAACTCCTTACAAATCAATTTTATTTCTCAAGGGTAATGCAAAAATTAAAAAATATGAGGCAAAACATGACAAAACGTGACATTTTCAAAGATAAAAAAATGAAAACGATGTCAAATCTGCTCCGAATGCACAAATCTGCACCTTTTTGGCTCTATGTAACCAAAATTCTCTGTGACTCAGCAGCTCTGCGTGAAATATATCTTCTAATGTTTTCTTAAAAAAATTCCCGCAATCCATAAATCTTTTTAATCCTGTTCAGACTATTTGTAGGCTTTGTGTTAAAATTTGAATTTATGTAGATTATACGCTATGGATTCCTGCTTTTGCAGGAATGACAATAAGGATTTTAGAATAAGGATTAACGATTTTTGATTTATGAAGATTGTTATTAATCTCTTCAGGTTAAAGGTAGTGGAGGGATTACAAGTGCAACTAATTTTAAAATCCCGATAAATCGGGATAGAATTGTTAAAATTCCTCATGTATCTTTGTGGAAAAAATTGTAATTAATAAAAGATTATGAAGAAGTAAAAAAATATTCAATTAATAATATCGTTTCTAAAATTGGTATTAATAATAATTTTTATATATGAGAAACTCAACAATCAGTATACCGCTATCACAAATAGTTGACTTACTCAAGGCACTTCCCCGGAAAAAAGTTATTGAGATTTTCAACGAAGTAATTGTTTCTTACGACAGCTCTCCTTTAACCAAAAAGGAGAAAAATTTAATTAAAGAATCAGTTGCAGAATACAAAGCAGGAGAAATGGTCGCTTGGGAAAATATAAATTAAAATTCAGCAAAAAAGCATCGAAATCTTACTAAAAACTGCCTCAAACATATAAGACTTTGGTTGATAATGAACTTTATAAGTTTGAATCAGGAAATATCATTGATATAAAATCAATAACCAGCAAAGAAAAATGTTTTAGAATCAGAGTTGGAAAATATAAAATTTTAATAATAATAATTGATGAATTAGTGATAGTAACAGATATTGGAACAAGGGGCGATATTTATAAATAATTTAGAATTCAGAATTTATTTCGACTATCAAAAAAATCACGGAGTGCTTTGCCGGTATAGGAGGATTTTACATTGGCAACTTTTTCGGGTGTGCCTGTGGCAACGATGTTTCCTCCCAGCTCCCCTGCTTCGGGACCGAGGTCAATTACCCAGTCGGCAGATGCGATGACGTGAATGTTATGCTCTATAACAATAATAGAATGTCCGTGTTCGATAAGCCTGCGGAAACATTCGAGCAGTTTCGAAATGTCGTGAATGTGCAAGCCGGTTGTCGGCTCATCGAATATGAAAAGCGTTTCAGATGAGCTTTCTGTATCGAGATGGGAAGCCAGCTTGATTCTCTGGGATTCACCTCCCGAAAGCATAGTACTGGGCTGACCAATACGAAGGTAGCCGAGTCCAACTTGCTGTAATGTTTTCAATTTATTCACAATTTTTTTGTGGTCTTTGAAAAATTCGAGAGCACCATCAATAGTCATATTCAGAACATCGACAATTGACTTCCCTTTGTATAAAATTCCTCTTGCTTCCTTGCTGTAGCGGGTTCCTTTGCATGCTTCACATTCGAGATGGACATCGGGAAGGAACTGCATATCAACAGAGATGGAACCTTCACCTTCGCATACTTCGCACCTTCCCCCTGGAACATTGAATGAGAAATAACCGGGTTTAAGTCCAAGCTGACGAGAAGCCTGTGTATTTGAATAAAGCTCGCGGATGAAATCGAAAGCTTTGGTGAAAGTTGCAGGTGTCGAACGCGACGACCTTCCAATCGGTGCCTGGTCGACTAATTCAGAGTAGCTAATCCAATCGGTGCCTTCTATTTTCTCATAAGAGCCGGCTGTACCGTCAACTCCGCTATAAGATTTTTTCAGAGTGGCATACAAAACATCGTGTACGAGTGTGCTTTTCCCCGAGCCGGAAACCCCGGTAACCGCGACCATACAGCCGAGAGGAAAACTGACTTTCTCAATTTTCAGATTATGCTTACGCGGTTTGTGAATAACAATAGCTTTATTATTCCCGGGAATCCTGCCTTCAGGAATAGGTATATCGAGCAGACCGGATAAATATTTTCCTGTAACGGAATCGGCTGCCATACTTAATTTATCAAGCTCACCCGAATATGTTACTTTGCCTCCATGTTCACCCGCTGCCGGTCCCATATCAATGATATTGTCGGCTTTGCTGATAATATCAAAATCGTGTTCGACAACTATAATAGTGTTACCAAGATTCCGAAGTTTATAAAGGATTTCCATCAATCGGGCTGTATCGCGGGGATGCATGCCTATACTCGGTTCATCAAGCACATACAAAGTACCAACGAGAGACGAGCCGAGCGCGGTCGAAAGATTAATACGCTGAAGCTCGCCACCGGAAAGTGTGTGTGTCAGACGTTCAAGAGTAATGTAGTGCAATCCTATATCAACGAGAAGCTGGATTCTCCATTTTATTTCTTTCACAACCTGCCCTGCTACCTGCTCCTGGTATTTCGTTAATTTCAGATTGCCTATGAAATCGAGAGTTTTTTCAAGTGGTAGTTTAATCAGTTCAGGAATAGTCATACCATTGATGAACACCTGTCTTGCAGAAGTTCTAAGACGAGAACCGCCGCAAGCTTTACATGTGGTGTAACCCCTGTAACGGCTCATCAGCACACGGTAATGGAGCTTGTATGATTTTTCTTCGAGTAAATTGAAGAAACCGTTTATTCCGATGTAATCTCCTGCACCGTTCCACACAATATCTATTTCATCTTTCGAAAGATTTTCATAAGGCTCATCAACCCTTAACTTATTCTTTGAAGCTATTCTAAGTAAATCGCGAAGGTGAATTGAAAAGCCTTGGGTCCTGAATGGATGCAATGCACCTTTGCTGATTGATTTTGTTTTTTCGGGAATGACGAGGTCTTCATCAATGCCTATAGTTCTGCCGAATCCCTGGCAAGCAGGACATGCACCATGCGGATTATTGAAAGAGAATAGTTTGGGTTCAGGTTCCGAATAAACAATTTCACATTCGGCACATTCATAATTAGCACTGAAATAAATATCTTTACCTGTTGTAAGATTTCGGATTACTATCCTGTTATCACCTGTGTTGAAAGCAGATTCAATTGATTCAGTCAGCCGTGTTACCGATTCTTTCTCTTTGCTTAATACAAGGCGGTCAGCAAGTACATAGACGTCTTCAATATTTTCGTTTGCAGGAATTTGTTTCTCGGTTAGATTGATAATTTCATCAGTTTTTTTTGAAATGATTCTGAAGAAACCCTGTTCCTGGTATTTATCAATTTCCGAATTTATATTACGTGCTTTTTTTGATAGAGGAAACATAATATAAAGCTTAGTTCCTTCATCCCATTTCAATAAAACATCGGTTACAGAAGCCGGAGTATCTTTGCGTACTGTCCTTCCGCAGTTTCTGCATTTTGTTTCTCCGATTCTTCCGAAGAGTAATCTGAAGTAATCGTAGATTTCAGTTGTTGTCCCGACAGTCGAACGCGGATTTCTTCCTGCGGGTTTCTGCTCAATAGCAATAGCAGGAGGCAAGCCGGTAATAACTTCCACATCAGGTTTGTTCATCTTTTCGAGGAACTGTCGGGCATAAGCTGAGAGGGATTCGACAAATCTACGCTGACCTTCAGCATAGATTGTATCAAATGCGAGGGTTGATTTTCCCGAGCCGCTGACACCTGTGATAATAGTCAGCTTATTATGAGGAATGTCAACAGAAATATTTTTCAGATTGTGGAGCTTTGCCCCTTTAATTGATATATATTTTTGCTTTTTAATATTGTTATTGTTTTCAGCCATCAGTTTGATGAATTTTCACTATTTAGATTAATCAAAACAAGCAATTTAGAAAAAATCGAGTAACCGAAAAACTGATTTGTTAAACTGGGGGTGTCGTGAGTTACTCCCGACACGGTTATACTAATTAGAAAATTAATATTAATTAAAAAACTAAATGTTTAATTTATTGTGCCAGGAGTAACTCCTGACACAGTTTATTATTAAAAGAAAACGATTTTATTTGGATTTATACCTGTCTGATAAACTTTTGGATTTAATAAATCATTCAAAGGATAAACCAATAATGAACCATTGACCTGAAAATTTTTAGCATTACCAATGAATAATGAATTATTAAATGCCGAAAATGAAAGTGAATACCATGTTTCACTGCCTGAAGGATTCATGAATAACACCTGCGGCTTAGGATTTGCTTCATTCAATTTCAACATTGAAACTGTACTATCTTTGAAAAAGAAAAGAGAGTCGCCGTTTGTTGACAAAGTCATAACTGAAGATTTGAATTTCCATCTTCTTGTTTCCTGAAGTGTATTCAGGTCAAATTCAGCGACACCCCCCAAAGAATCAGTAAGGGAAGGAAGATTCAAATATCCTACATATAATTTTCCCGATTTTTTATTAACCAGAACATCAATCACATTAGGCAGGTTTGTCAATTCTTTGATTTCCTGGTTTGTTGTTATGTCAATCACCGAGACTGTACCTGCTTTAGGGAAATTTGCCATATAATCGCCAAAACCGGAGTTCGCTACAAATAAATTATTATTATAGAAAGCAATTCCTTCAGGTGCGGGACCAACTGGAAGACTATCAATCATGATTGTGAGTGATTTGAAATTTACTTTTGAGATAGAATTTCTTAACAAGTCAGTAACAAACCCGATTGAATCATTAATCATACAAATCTTTCTTGGATTACTTGATTGTGAATAAATAATCCTGCCAAGCGATTTGCCTGTGGAAGTTTCCATGACTTCTACAGTATGAGAAGAAGAAACTGTAATATATGTTCTATTGCCGATTATTGCAATATCACTTGCTAGGTCACCGAACCGTAATCCAGAATTGGATTTCCCATAATAATCATTAATAACTGAATTAATTGCAAAGTCGAATCTGTCAACTGTAGCATTATCCATTTTCCACAGACCTTCACACAAAATGAAAGCCCCGGTTTTACCAATGTTTGTATTATCGTCAATTGGCTCTGATGGCTGTGTGACGCAGGACACAGCAAATATTGTTAAAGCTGCAGCTAATATGTAATATTTTTTCATTTCAACCTCTCGTTTTATTTATATATTCTAAAATAATTATTTTCCATATTTCATATTTTGATTGATATTCCACCCTTTATTAATCTTCCCGGCATAGGGTATTTCCAGACGACACTGTATTGAGCATCGAAAATATTATTGCAATCAATCCTTAATTCCAAATTGGTACCTAATAGTTCAACTTTTTTTAAAATAAACATATTCAGAATTGTGTATGACGGCATTAAATAATTAATAGAATTTCCGGGAAGAGTGTAGTAATAGCTTGAATACTGAAAGTTCAATCCGAGAATAAATCCGGAATAATTATAATCAATTGAACCGGCGATTAATTCCTGTGGTACATAAGGTATGAGCATGCCATGAGTTTTTGAATCGGAACCTATGTCAACAGCTTCCTGCATTGTGTAAGCTAATTGGAAATTTAATGTTCTATCGAACAAAGAAGAAAGCAAGCGAATCTCCAGACCTTTTGTCTGAACATCCCCATAATTTCTTGCACTCCACTGAACAGGACTGTTTGGTACTGACACAATTTGATTTTTTGTAGAAATCACTTGTGATAATTCCGGTGGTCAACCCGAGATTAAATGAATGCGAACGCTCCGGCAATAAATTAGCTGTACCATAATTAAGATAATACATTTCATTAAAATTTGGAGGGCGGAAGTTATAAGAATAATTAAACCTTAATTTTAGCGGTAAAAAGCCTGCATTATATAATAATCCTACAAGTGGTGACACAGCATTCCCTGCATCAGAAAAAATATCTGCTCTCAAACCCATTTGATATGTGAAATCAGATTCATTAAAAATTCCAAAAGAATTTTCTAAATGTCCTGAAATTCCAAATGAACTTCTTTTTTTGTAGTTGCCAATTCCGGGTTGAAGCATATTTCCGCGAATATCAGAGTAACAGGCTTCAACATTTAAATCTGTTGATATTTTGTGATATTTATATGAATATTTTGATGTTAGTTGAATATCCCGGTTTGTGAAAATTTCGTTTAATCCGTTTGGAGAATACCATTTTAAAAGCGGGTCATGATAATGATAATCATTTATTCTAAATAGTGAAGTTATGTTTACAATTTGATTATTATTTATGAACAAAGATGATGACCCCAGAAGAATTAATTCATTTTCTTTAAGCCGGGCGAATGCATTTTCCACATTATTCTGAGTAACTGCACCCGGAGTGCCTCTGTCTGAAATTCTCCCGATTCCTTTAATTGAATAATTTAAATCAGATGGTTTTGAATTTAGAGAAAATGAAACCGATAAGTTCTCAAAATCCGCATTTTCTCTGTGCAGGATTTTAATTTTGCCAAAATCATTTACTTGAAATTTGTAATTTCCTTTTGAATTTAGGTATTCAAGTGAACCATCTATATCACAAACAGAAGAAATTAATTTACTATTGATTGAAGTTTGAAAATCATCATAAGAACCATAGTTTAAATTCCCTTTAATAAAACTGGTGGTATCAATGCTTCTTGTTATCAGATTTACGATACCTCCGATAGCATTGCCGCCGAACAAAGCAGAGTTACCTCCCCTGACAATTTCAATTTCATTTACCATATCTATTGGTATTATGCTTAAGTCGCTCATGCCGTTTTGAGTTGAATTAATCCTGACACCATCAATCATTAAAATTGTTTGTTTGGCTGTTGTTCCTCTTATTGACAGATTTTTGAAACCACCCATTCCACCATAATTTTTTATAAATACTCCGGGAATAAATTGAAGCACATCGGAAATTTGCACAGCACCGATTTTTGTTAACTCTGATTTAGTAATAGTTGAATAAGCTGAAAATTCTGTTCCGGGTGTTTTATTTAGTTTAGTAGCTGTAACAACAACTTCAGGGAATTTGACTTTGACGGAGTCTTGAACTTTGTTTTGAGAATAAAGGTTAAAATTTAATAAACAAGCAAAAAAGAACATTCCAGGTATGAATTTTATTCTTTTAAATAATAATCCCTCACCCCTGAAATCCCTCTCCCTGTGGGCGAGTGGACCATTATTACATTTCAAAGGTATATTAATGAATGTAAATATCATTTCTCAACACGCATTAAGAAATATTTAAAAAAAATTATTTATTAAAATTTAAAGTGATGAGAAAATCCGTATGATTAGCAAGAAAATTGATGCTTAAAAAATCCGGTATTTCCTCACAGCATTCGTCAAAGCGCGAATGTCTTATACATAAAAGTATAAACCAATGAGCTATGCAGGCAGGTCTTCTGACTTGAGTATCATCCTTGCTTTTCGCCTTCCCACTTATTAGCAGTGGCTGCTTTCGCATGAAAAGATCGTACACCCTTACAGCGGCGCTACCGTCCAGGATTTTCACCTGCTTCCCTATTCACACAAACATTCTGACAGGAATGTATGTGAACCTACAACAATTCAAATCTATTTAAATTTAAATTGATTTCCAAAATATGTTGAAAACTTAATGAAGGAAAAGTATGGCAACACCTGCAACACTTATGAAGGCACCTACAATTGATTTCCAGCTTAGTTTTTCTTTATATATCCAAACAGAAAGAGGAAGCATAATAATTGGTATAGTAGCCATAAGTGTAGAGGCAATTCCGATTTTTGTATATATAATTGCATAGAAACTGAATGTAATTCCGAGATAAGGACCTAAAATAGAACCAAGTATAATCAGCCAGAAAGATTTTTTTTCACCAATAAATATCTTAAAAGGATTTTTGAAATTTCCCAGTATGGCTGTTAGAGGGAAAAGAATTATAGTAGCAAAAGCCAGGCGAATGAAGGTTGCAACCAATCCATGAATATCTCCATGAACAAAAGCAAGTTTTGCAAATATTATTCCCACACCCTGCCCTGCCGCACCTATAAAAGCAAAAAGCAATCCCCTTCGTGTTATTTTGAATCTCGAATTTTCATTTTGCTTCTTATCCAGAATAACAAGGGCAATTCCTCCGAGAGTTACTATCATACCTAATATTGCAAACACGCCCAATGTTTCATTAAGTGCAAAAAATGCTATAATTGCAGCTATTGCAGGATTAATTGACATTATTAATAATGTATTCCGGGGTCCTATCAGGTCAAAACCTTTAAATAAAAAGGTATCACCTATTACTAAACCAATTAAACTGCTTAAACTAAGATATAATAATTGAACCGGGTCGGCAGTGATTTTAATATTAAATATAAAAAATGTTAACAGAAGAAATACCGAAGCAAATAAAAGCCTGTATATATTCAGTTGAATCGTCCCGATTCTTTTACCGACTGTTGTAAAAATAAACGAAGAAAACGACCATAATACAGCCGTCAACAAAGCAAAAAGCTCACCAACATATTCCATACAGTTTTAAGTTAAATTTGGTTTAACAGGTTTTAATTGGAAATTGACAAACTAAATTTGTAAAAATTGTATGATGTTGAAAATTTATTTAATAACATAATTGTTCATATTAATCGGGGTAACTATGAAAAATTTATTAGTCCTTTTAATTTCAATTACTATAATTAATACATATCTAAATGCACAAACAGATTCAGTTAAACAAAATGACTGGAAATTCAGCGGACACGTATTGATGCGTTCCGAAATGGACGGTAAAGATTTCGATAATAAAACATATCCTCCTACTTATACTTTGATGAGAACAAGAATAAATGTTGAAAAGAATTTATTTGAAGATGTTTCTTTCTTTATACAATTACAGGATTCGAGGGTATGGGGACAAACCGCAAATCCAACAAAAAACCTTGCAAATATTGATATGCACCAAGGGTTTGTAGACATAAAAAATTTATTTGATGTTCCTTTATCAGTTCGAATAGGTAGATTTGAAATAGAATATGGAACGGGTAGATTATTAGGTCCTAATCCATGGAATTATGTTGCACGAGCCTGGGACGGATACAGGATAAGATACGGCAGTGATAAAAACTCCTTCATCGATGCATTCAGTTTGTCGCATACTGCATTGACTGACCCCACAAAATTTCCATTCAATGCAAAAGGCGATACAAGTTATAATATATATGGATTGTGGACGGCATTAAAAATTGAAACAGAACATAAGTTTGAAGTACTTGCATATTATGAAATCAACAATAAGAAAACTGATTCATTGCACAAGGATTTCGATTTACTTACAGGCGGTTTTAACTATGAATATAAATCAGGGAATTTTAATATAGCATTGGAGACTGCTTATCAGGGGGGGAGAGGTATTTTCGGTGATAAGGATAAACAGAATAAAAAGAACAAGGAGGCATCATCCTATTTGGGATGCCTTAAAATTCAATATACATTTAATACATTAACTGCATCATTGAATGCAGAAATTATTTCAGGTACAAAGCCATCTGAAACAGAAAAGACACATACATTTTGGAGACCATGGGGAACAGTTCATCAGTTTTACGGCTATATGGATTACTTCACGGGAGACCTCACACAATCAACAGCTAATCTCGGTTTAAATGATTTGCATATTAAATGCAAATATGCTCCTAAAGCAAGTCCTTTTTCTCTTGATGTTGCATTATGGTATTTTATGACAAACCAAAAAAGTGCGACAGGAAAAAGCACTCTCGGAGAAGAGCTTAATATAGTAGGAAGATACAATTGGCATGAAAATATTTTTGTCGAGCTTGGCGGTGGATTATTCTTCGCCGGAGAAGTTATGAAAGAAATATATAATCCTTCATTAGCAGAAAAAGACATTTCTTTTTGGTCGTACATTCGGTTAGATGTAAGACTTTAAGAAATTAATAATTGATAATTGAAAATTAAAAGGACTTGAGAATAAATATTATTCACAAGTCCTAATAAAATTATTACAATTCAAGCAATATTTCTCATCATCCAAATGGATTAAAAATAAAGACAACAATGAACAGTAATGCAATTGACAGAATTACTCTAAACGATAACTCCGGTGATTTGGCTTTGAATCCATTCCAGATAAAAGCTAACCAGTAATTGACAATACATAATGTTAGTGTAACAAGAAAAGTACCGTAATAATTCAAATTATTTCCAACGAACTGCTTCAACCCGAGATTTACGACAGAACCATAGACAACCATTAAATGGAAAATATAAACAAATAATGATTCCTGCCCGCACACTCTCAAAACTTCACCTATTTTCTTTTCTTTATAGAATTTTTCCAATAAATATAATAATGAAAATGTCATTACTGTTCCGCCAAGCCGAAAGAAAGTATGCTGGGGTGAACCCTGCCACCAATCAGCAACGCCCATCCAACCTTCAGTAACGTGACGTGTAGCAAATAAAATTGCAGCAACTGAAAAACCTGATACAGCAACAATTATTGAGAATTTCTTCTTGTCTTCAACTTTATAGAACAAAGCCGTGAATGCTGCTCCTGCAAAGAAATAAGCAACCCAGGGGAATAGAGGAAATTTTGATACTGGTGGACCAACAAAATATGTACCCAGCCAGGGGGGCATGTAAGTCATTGCATTAGACGCCCTGACAGATGGAGACATAAAGATGAAGAAAATAGCTAATGCAATATATATGTAAGGCAAATATTTGTTATTCCTGATAATGAGTAATAAAATCAAAGCAAGAACCGAAGCTATCACAATTGTATGCAGCACATCGCATTGAAATAATCCTATTAATTGCACCGGGGAATAACTCAATACCCTTTGCAATGACAGATTAGGTATATGAAGCCAATACCCCATCAATATAACAAATCCTAATCTTCGGAGATATATCCACAAGGGGGATTTAAAAGAACGGTAATCGTCTCCTTTTCTCATAGCAGCAAGCCAAAATCCGCATCCTGCACAAAAAATAAACGCAACCGATACATAACCGTTTGATATATTAAGCCAGGTATAAAAAAACCCATGCTTGAGGTAATTGAACATATTGGCATCTACTACATGGGTTTGTATCATCCACAGAACTGCAAGCCCCCGCATTACATCAATAAAAATCAGGCGGTGCTTTTTGGGTTGAGTTATTTCTTCTGACATAATTGTTAAATTTGTATTATTGTTTTGAAAAATCGAATCAATTATATTTTTAAAAGGAGCAAATATAAGTGTTTTGAATATTCTCACAAATTATTATTTATCTTTAGTAAAATAATTGTAAATGAAAGAAGCAAAAGAAGAAGAAGTAGTAGAAAATAATCAGGAAAATAATTCCGGCAAGGAAGAAACACAGGAAGAGATGGGCTTTCTTGGTCATTTGCAGGAACTCAGGAAACGGGTTATATTGGCATTTGCAGGTATTATAGCCGGATGTATTATATCCGGAGTATTCATTAATCAATTAATGGAATGGATTTTATTAAAGCCTGCAACTTCAGTCCATATGAATCTGCAGAATCTAAGACCTTTCGGACAGGCATTTTTATATTTCAAGGTAATTTTTGTAGTTGGCATTATTCTGGCAATTCCTTTCGTACTTTACCAGTTGTGGAAATTTATTGCCCCCGGACTATATTTAAGGGAAAGAAAATGGGTAAGTAAAATTACTTTTTTCACTTCATTATGTTTTTTTTCAGGGGTAGTTTTTTCATACTTTGTAATGATTCCTACAATGCTGAAATTTGCTGCAAGTTTCGGCTCTTCAGATATTCAAAACATAATTGATATAAATGAATATTTCAGTTTTATATCTTTAATGATGCTCGCATCGGGTATTGTATTCGAAATGCCTATGATTTCATATATATTATCCAGAGTAGGAATACTTACCCCAAAATTCCTCAGAAGATACAGGAGACATTCTATTGTGGTAATATTAATTATAGCTGCAGTATTGACTCCGACTCCCGACCCAATCAATCAGTTAATATTTGCAATGCCTCTGTTTATATTATATGAGATAAGCATATTAATATCCAAATTAGCAGAAAAACGGTATACGGACCGAACCAAAGAAAAAAATAATTAAATTTAATTTTATACAAAATTGTATATTGCTTTTTATCAAAATGTATATTTATCCCAAGACAAAAATAGAATTAAATGTTAATTAAGGAAATAACGAAACCAATTGAGCCTCAACTGAAAGAATTTAATTCATTCTTTAAAAAGATGATGAAATCTGACGTATCTTTATTAAATCTAATAATCAGTTACCTTACAAGGAAAAGAGGCAAGCAAATAAGACCTGCAATGGTTCTTCTTTCAGCACAATTATGCGGTGAAATGTCAGACAGAACTTATGCAGGAGCATCAATGGTTGAATTGTTGCACACAGCTACCTTAATTCACGATGATGTGGTCGATGAATCCAAAGAACGAAGGGGTATGGCATCTGTCAATGCAATCTGGAATAATAAGATTGCAGTATTGATAGGTGATTACCTGTTAGCCAAGGGTCTGCTTACAGCTATTGACAACAGCGAGTTTGATTTTCTGAAAGCTACTTCCCATGCTGTTCGCAGGATGAGTGAAGGAGAATTACTTCAGATTCAGAAAAGTAAGGACTATAATATTGATGAGTCGACATACTTCAGGATTATATCGGATAAAACAGCTTCACTGATGGCTGCGTGCTGCGAAATAGGTGCAATCAGCGCAACAGACAATCCTGAATTACATAAAAATATGAAGGACTACGGCGAACTTATCGGTATGGCTTTCCAGATTCAGGATGATATTTTCGATTATGAAGGAAATAGCGGAACAATAGGAAAACCTGTCGGAAATGATTTGAAAGAGAAAAAAATCACGCTTCCCCTGATTTACTCATTATCAAATGTATCAAGAAAACAAACTAAAGAAATTCTATCTTTATTGAAAAGTAAGAAGATTAAGAAAGATGAAATAAAAAAGATAGTAACCTTTGTAAAAGAAAACGGCGGAATAGAGTATTCGCGTGATAAAGCAAAAGAATTCAGTACCAAAGCGGTTGATAAATTAAATATTTTCAAGGATTCACCAGCCAAAAAATCATTAACGGTTCTTACTGATTTTGTAATCGATAGAAACCTTTAATAATAATTATGCAAATAAAATGAACTTCATTTCGTAAATAATTTGTAAAAAAAAAATTAATTACAAATGTTAATAAAATTAATTCAGAATATAAATTAAGATAAAAATACAGGAGTTAAAATGAGAAATACAAATGAAATGATAATGCCGGAAAGTGAGATTGTCAAAGCACAGCAAGACTTTCTTTCAAAAGTATATGCATGGATGGTAGGAGGACTATTAATAACATCACTTACTGCCTGGTATATTTTTTCCACCGGTTTCTGGAAGCAGATAGTTACCAACAGTATCCTTTTCTACGGATTGATAATAGGTGAAGTTGCCCTGGTATTTATACTATCTTCAAAAGTTCAAAAAATGACTACATTTCTTGCGGGTAGTTTGTTTATCCTTTATTCGGCAATGAACGGATTAACTTTATCGGTAATATTAGCTGTTTATACTGCGGAATCCGTACAGCAGGTTTTTCTTATATCTGCTGCCATGTTTGCGGGATTGAGTGTATTCGGATTTGTTACAAAAAAGGATCTATCCGGTATCGGCAGATTTATGTTTATGGGATTGATTGGATTGTTGCTCACGATGGTCATCAATTTAATTATGGGAAGTTCCATGCTGGATTTTCTTATCTCAGTTGTTGGAGTAATTGTATTTTCCGGCTTAACGGCTTATGATACACAAAAATTGAAAGAAATGTACATGGTACAATTCGAAGGTGGTGAAACTGCTGCAAAAGCATCTATACTCGGAGCATTAACATTGTATCTCGATTTCATTAATTTATTCATTTTCCTTTTAAGGTTGTTGGGCAACAGAAGATAATTTTATTTTTAAATAATTAATCGCTCAGGGTGTTTTCTCTGGGCGTTTTTTTATTTTTGTGTTAATAAATATTTTTTTTTCAAACAATAGTTAAGATTTATAGTTAATGAATTACCTTTTTGCATATGAAGCAGAGCTGATGATGAAAGATGGTTTTATACGCGAAGGTATAGAATTGTGTAAAAAAGGATTAAAAGAATATCCCACTTATACGGTAGCATATTCAGTTTTAGCAAACGGGTATTTATTATTAAATGATTTCGATTCGGCTTTTACAACGATTGAAGCAGCTCTCGGCAGGTATCCCGATAACAAATCTCTTCTGAACATCAGGAGCAAACTTGAAGATATTTTTAAGAGTGATAACAAATTTCTAATCGGGGATTCTGTTGTTAAAGATTATGCGATAGAACAAAAATTTCCCGAGGATAAAGAATTAATATACAAACCGGATATTTTAACGGATGCAGAGATTGAAAATAAATTCCATGATTACAAATCCGGAAATGTAATCCTTACTGATTTTACTGTAACTCCTTTTATTAGTCCTGAATTTAGCACTGATTTATATAACCAGGTTAATAATTTCGAGAATTTAAGGGATTTAATTGCATCATTCAAAGAAGAAAAACAAGAAACTGTTGAAAATATACAAGTTGTTGAAGTAGATGAAACTTCAGATAAAATTGAAATTAAAGAGA
>JACRLY010000049.1 GCA_016219595.1 Ignavibacteriota bacterium
ATAATAGGTGTTAATGCAGTTAAAGTAGACAGACTTGCAACAAGCGACCTTTTGATTTCCGATAAAATGACAAGTGCAGGTGCAAGTTCTCTTTCACCAAATACTTATTCATTTACAATTAACGGTGTTACCGGTAATGTAACTCTGACTGCCACTGATGATACCAATGAAGAAGTAATGCAGAAATTAGTTACAGCAATAAACAGCACTGATAATATAGGGGTAACAGCATCTTACATAAAAGTTGATTCGACATATAGTAAATTGACTCTTACTTCGACTGATACAGGCGGAGCAAACGATATTGATTTTGCAGATTCTTCGATTTTTACCGCATTTGGATGGACAAATGCAGGATTGAATCCACATACGACTGCGAGAACAACTGCAACCGAAACCACTGCAGGTTTCCAGTCTGCCAATTACAATGATTTGGATTCAAAACTCCAGATTAACGGAGTGAATATTTATAGGGCAAGCAATTCAGTCGACGATGCCCTTCCCGGATTGACACTTAAGCTTGTCAAACCCCAGGCAGCTGCAGACCAGTCTGTAACATTAACTTCAAGTGTTAATGCATCGGCTGTCGAGAGTTTGATTCAACCTATACTTGACACGTATAACGATATATTGAAATACCTGAAGCAGGACAATACAATATTACGCGGAGACACTGCTATCAGCAGTCTTTATTCAAAATTCAGGTTAATCGTATCCGATGAAATCACTTCGGTAAATTCCGGTGACCCGAAATATCTGACCGATATTGGGATTAAAATCGGTTCCGACGGTTCATTATCAATCAATGACCATGACAGGTTGCTTGAAGTTCTGCAGGATGACCCTCAGAAAGTTGCTAATTTGTTTACATCAAGCGACAGCTTTGTTGCAAAATTGAACAACACAATAGCAAATCTGACAGGTGACGAAGGTCTAATCAAATCGAGGACAAATTCTTTGAGCACCCAAATTGATTCGACATCAAAGAAGACCGAGGATGTGCAGAAAAACATTGATAAGCAGGCTGATATATTAAGACAGGAATATACAAACATTCTTTCGTTATTTTATCAGGCTCAGTCGAATTATAATTTACTCAATACATTTTGATTAAAATGAAATAAATATAATGAATATAAAATATATTAAATGGAGGTTGAAATGGTAGATACATTGCAGGGGGCTGTTCAGGTAGCATCTCCGGGCAATGAAATTATTCCCGAATTTGTTACCATTCAGCAAACTATGAACCAGGAACAGCCGGTTCAGAAAGAGGTAATTCAGAACAAAAATCAAAAGGATTCTGATATGACTAAGGTTGATTTTTCTAAATTGACCGATAGATTAAAAGAAATCATGAATGATGATAATGTATATCTGAAATTTGATAAGGACAAGGATACCGATAAAATGATTCTGAAAATCATTAATACGGAAACAAAGGAGGTAATACAGCAAATACCTCCCGAAATTTCATTGAAAATCGCTAGATATGTGGCAACTATGTACGATAATGTTAACATTACAAATTTCCAGGCTTAATATGTTCGACATAGAGGATGTATTGAATAAAATTGAAAGTAATACCGAAAGAATTGCTAAGATTCTTGCATTCGACGGAAGACTCGAAATAGAAAAGATAAAAGAGTTATCTTCATTATATGATGTTCGCCAGGAAATGCTCGAAGGATTGGCTGACTGGTATAAAACTGATGAAGCTACAAATTTCTTTAAGGATAACAAAAAGGAATTTGACAGTAGAATCAAAAAAATAACCGAAAAAGACAAAAAGCAATTGGATAATATTGAAAAAAGAGCGAACGACCTGAAGACAAAACTTAAGGAAATGAGAAAACAAAAATCAGTGCTAATTTATTCTAAGGAAAATTGATATGAGTATTGAACCTGTTAAAATTGAATCTAATGTAAATCCTGTAGACAGCAATACCGAAAGACAACAGGCAGCCAGGGCAAGCCAATCTGCAGAAAATAATGCAGTAAAACCGGCTGACAGCTTATCACTGTCTGAAGAGGTGAAGAATATAAGCCCTATTATGGCTAACATAAATTCGGATGTATACAACAAGCCAGAAATTTTACGTGAAGTTGCTATGAAACTTATGCAGGAATTATATTCGGAAGATAAGGGTACTACTGTCTAATTAATAGATTAATCAGTATATTCTGTTAAGCCGGATAACTTTTACTTTCTTGGATATATAAAAGGTAAAAAAAAATTTCAATTATGAAACAATCTGCTAAAATTAGCAGCCTTTTATATCCCCGGTTATTTATATACTTCACTAATTTAACACCCGATAATTTTATCATATTAGAAAAAATAAAATCATAATATCTTGTTTTTATAACATTTTTTTGTAAATTAAGGAACAGGTAATAAGGGAACTGTATTTGAATTGAGGCAGGAGATGACAAGAACTCTTAATAAGGTTCTATTAGTTGGGAATGTTGGTAAGGAACCTGACTTTAAATACACATCGAGCGGCATACCTGTTGTAACCTTCAGAATGGCAACAACAGAGGTTTGGAGAGACAAAGAAAATAACATGCAGGAACATACTGACTGGCATACTGTTACTGCCTGGAGAGGATTGGCAGAGGTTATACAAAAAATTGTAAAAAAAGGGTCAAAAGTATTTGTCGAAGGAAAACTTCAGTCGAGACAGTTCGATGACAAGTCCGGTCAACGGAAGCAAGTCGTCGAGGTCCTTGCCGAAAACATATTGTTGCTTGAATATAAAAAATTTGCCAGGGAAGAAGTCGAAATAACTGATGAATTCAGTTTGAATGGTCATAAAAAATATAATTCTCCATTTGAGGATACGATTACAAATCCTGATTCTTTTACGAAAATTGATGATATGCCTTTTTAAATTTTGAATTTATTAAATAATAATTGTTTTGAATCGTTTCAAAGCCCGTCTGGGCTTTTTATTTTTTAACAATAAAGTAATTAAATGAAAGATACTCGTTCTACAGAAATCAAAGTCGGTCTTGTTTCAATAGTTGCTATACTGCTTTTCATATTAGGAATCACACTGGGAAGGGGGCTATATGTTTCTGTCAATCCCGTTACGGTAAAAATAAGGTTTCCTAACTCAGGCAACATTCAGATTTCGGCTCCTGTTTTTGTAAACGGAGTGAAACGAGGCACGGTTTCCTCGATTAAAAATGACAATGGCTCTGTTTTGATTACAGCCGACCTTAATGATATTAATGAGTTCAGAAAAGACGTTACTGCACGATTGTCAATAATGGAAATAACCGGCGGAAAAAAAATAGAAATATTTCCAGGCAAATCAAATGAAAAATTTTCTCCAAAAGATGAAATCCGGGGTAAAACCGCATCTGATTTTGCCGACCTTGTCTATATGCTCGGTGAAATTGGCAGTGACGGTATGATGTTGATTAAAAGACTCGATACATTGTCAGCTTCGATTAACCGAATAGTATCTGATGAACAATTTATTTTCAATCTTAAGAATACTGTATCAAATACAAACAAGCTTGCAGAGAATGCAAACAACTTATTGACCAACAATATAAAGAGTATTGAAATAACAATTAACAACCTGAAATCGATAACTACCGAATTGAATTCCAGCATAAAACAAAATGAACCTAAAATAGACACACTCATAACCAAGTTTGATTTGACAATTGACGAAACACGTACTTTAATAGCACAGACAAACAGGACTATTGCCGATGCCGAGCTGATAGTAAAAGACCTTAAGAGTATGACTGATTCAGTGAGATATGGCAATGGATTTGTTAATAAGCTGATTTATGACAAGGAATTCAGCATGCGGATTGATTCTACAATCACAAACCTGTCGAAATTTATCGAGCAGGTACAGCAGTATGGCATTAATGCAAACATACGACTCGGAGGAAGACCCTGAGCAACCTTTTACTTTATTTAAACAATACCATTTTTCAATAAACGTTTCAATCATATCGGAACTAACCACAACTAATAATAGTGGCTGATGGTTGAATCATAATTAATTATATTTTATTATGTCGCAGGGATTCACTGAAATAACAGAAGAAATTTATTCATACATAAATGATAAATTCACGAATGAGGATTTATTCCTTAATAATTTGCAGAATGAAGCGGCTTCCCTTGGTATCCCTGACATCAGCATTTCTCCTCAGCAGGCATCTTTTCTTGGTTTCATTTTGAAAGTAATAAATGCAAAATATGTTCTTGAAATCGGTACTCTTGCAGGTTATTCAGCTATTTCAATGGCACGGGAATTACCTTCGAACGGAAAACTGATAACTGTTGAAATTGAAAAGGAACGTGTGGAATTTGTGAGACGAAAAGCTAAAGAAGACGGATTGGAAAATATAATAGAAGTAATTAATTCGGATGCGGTTGAATTCTTTAAAAATTACAAGCCATCATTTAAATTTGACTTAATCTTTGTTGATGCCGATAAACAGGGTTATGTGGATTATCTTAGTAATTCACTTCAACTCCTGAGAAAAGGTGGAATATTTGCCGCAGACAATGCGCTTGCATTCGGTGAAATTGCAAAAAAGAATTTAGATGAAAGAGAGCCTGAAGTAACCGCAGTAAGAAAATTCAATGATGTATTTGCCTCTAATCCGAATTTAAAATCCAGCCTTGTTACAATTGGTGACGGGCTTGCAATAGGTGTTAAACTTTGATTGAGAAATATGAAACAAATAATTAATTTTAAATCTTTATTTCTTTTTTCAATTGCTCTTTTTCTTACAGCAATAATTATAAGCGGATGCAAATCATACCAGCATAAGGAAGGGTTTGAACTTCAAAGGGAACTGGCTGATGATGAAGACACATTAAAAAGAGATATTTATATTACATCAACTCTGCCGATTGATTCTGCGGATGTAAACAAGCTTTTGATGGATGTCTGGAGATTCGAGACGGAAAAATATCCGGATGAGATAAAAATTTATGCCCGTGTATTCGACTCATCAGGGCATTTCATAACAAACATGGCTAAGCCTTACCTGAAAGATACTACAAAAAATTATTGGACAGGTGTAACAGAAACACTCGGTAAAAAACTTAAAAAACCTCCTGTTCCAATAGACAGTTTCACAGTGCGTGAATTTGGCGCAAATGATTCAATCCCTTACAACATTGTACTAAGCGTGGATTACAGCGGTTCAATGTCAGGAGTGATGAGTGCTATATTCGAAGGCACAGAGTTGTTTGTCGATATGAAGATGAAATATGATAATATAGGATTAACGAGTTTTAACCAGGAACTTGATGTCAAAGTGCCGGTGATGAATGATAAAAATCAGATATTGAATATATACAGAAGCAACAGGGAAAGAAAATTAGGACTTTTTTCAGCAGTGAACGATGCAGTTTGGAACTGTATAGATTTATTGAAAGATACCCCGGAAAAGGACCCTCGTGTGCTCGTTATATTTACTGATGGTGATGATAATTACTCAAAGCAGAAAATCGGTGATTTGATTGAAAAAGCCCGTGCAAACAAGATTCACATCTTCGCTGTTGCATTCGGATACTCCAAACCGCCAAAATACTGGGGTTATCATCATGTTGCTCTTGCTGTAAACGTACCTGCCAGGAAAGACACTCTTTTCGGATACGGTGAATACGATATGTCAGACAAATATAAATGGGACGAGGAAGGAAAAGCATTTGAAAGACCGATTCTGTTTGATTTCAATAAATGGGATATTAAACCCGAATCAGCTCCGGTTATCGAAGAGGTTGCAGATGCTATGCTTAGTATGGAACGAATAAAAATCGAAATACAAGGGCATACAGATAATGTTGGTGGAATGGAATTTAACCAGATATTATCCGAACGCAGGGCGAACGCTGTCATGGAAGCTCTTATTAAACTTGGTGTGGAACCCAGACGAATGCGCTCACGCGGATTCGGTCTGACAATGCCTAAAGTAGATAATACTATTGAGGAGAACCGTGCGATTAACCGGAGAACTGAATTTCATATTCTCGCTAAATAAAAAAAACAGGTAATTTCCTTTTGAAGAACAATTTTTTTAAATTGTAAAGTTTTTAACATTCTAAAAATTAAATTGACACTATTCTTAAGAATAGTTCTAATCTTATTTAAAAAAGATAATCAGATTTTAGAAATTTTCAATTGGAGTTGCGAAGTGAATACTTTTAAATATACATCATTTTTTCTCACAATTATTTTTATGATAACACAGAATTACAAAGCAATCTCAGCTGATATTCAAAAAGATTACACATCAATAGTTCAATCAATTATAGATAAAGCGTTAAGCGATTCGATTGCATATCAACGTCTTGAATATATGTGCGACACTTATGGTCCGCGTCTCAGCGGCTCGGAAAATCTTAATAAAGCACTTATGTGGATTAAAGATGAAATGAACAAGGACGGTTTTGAAAACGTCATAGCAGAAGAAGTTTATGTTCCCCACTGGGTGCGTGGCAACGAATGGTGCAAGTTAGTTGAACCCCGTGAAGCAAATATGCCGATGCTTGGTTTGGGTGGGAGCATAGCAACACCAAAAGAAGGAATTACTGCACCTGTTATTGTCGTTCATTCATACGAAGAATTAGAAAAAAGAGCCAATGAAGCAAAAGGGAAAATTGTTCTTTACAGCAAACCCTGGTTAGGTTATGGCGATGCGGTTCAGTTCAGAACTCACGGTGCGGAAAAAGCCGCGGCAGTCGGAGCAATTGCAAGTTTAATCCGTTCATGTAGCCCGGTCGGAATGAGGAATCCTCATACCGGAATGATGGTGTATTCTGATGCAATACCTAAAATACCACATGCCGCAATTACTCTCGAAGATGCTCTCATGCTTGAAAGATTAGGCGACCGTGGACAAAATCCCATCGTGAGTTTATACATGGAAGCAAAGACATTACCTGATACCCTGTCATATAATATTATGGGTGAAATTAGGGGAACTGAAATGCCCGAAGAAATAGTTGTCCTCGGAGGGCATTCGGATTCATGGGATGCAGGTACTGGAGCCCAGGACGATGGCGGCGGATGTATTGCAACATGGCATGCTTTGAAACTTTTGAAAGAACTTGGTATTAAGCCTAAAAGAACAATACGTGCTGTGATGTTCGTAAATGAAGAAAATGGTGTCAAAGGAGGAAAAGCTTATGCCGATAAACATAAAAATGAAAAGCATCATTTGATGTTTGAATTTGATTCGGGTGTATTTGCTCCCGATGTTATCGGCTTTTCTGCTTCGGATTCCTTGATGGAAATTGTGAAAGGATTTGAAAAATACCTGCAGATGGTGGATACAATTAAGGTGACTAAAGGAGGTTGGGGTGTTGATATCAGTCCTCTAGCAAGATTGGACAATATACCTGTGATGAGTCTCGGTACAAAAGACGAAGGAAAATATTTCTGGTATCACCACAGCCCAACTGATACACCTGACAAAGTTGACCCTGTGATGCTTAATAAATGCATAGCTGCAATTGCCATTGCTGTTTATTTATATTCTGAATTGTAATAATTTAATTCAAGAATTATTTTATACTAACATAGCGCGCATTGGTTTAATTATTCTATTAAGAGGGTCTAATACTAATCCGAATATTTGAAGGGTTACGGCTCCTAATAAATTTTCGTCATCACCTTTTTCTCCGAGAATAACAGGGGAATGTCCTTCAGAATTGATTGATTCCAATTTCAAAAAACATTCTGACACTTTTCTGTTAATCCTTGTTCCATTCCCTAGTACAAATTCCATTTCTCTCAAAGGGTTTAATCCTAAATCCTGCCAAACTGTATTTCTTAATAATGAGTAACTTGCTCCGCTATCAACCAGCATATTGATATCTTTTTGTTTGTTTTTGTTAGTGGCTGTTGCCTCAATGAAAATTAAACCCATAATTTACACATTTTTTATTTTTAAAATTCGTTCAAAAATAATTACTTTTTTAAAACATTAATAAGTAATTTTTATATTAATACTTATTACAAATGAAATTATTTTATTTTTTCTTTCCTTATTTTTGAAAAATAAGATAATTATTTTACCATGGAATATATATTAACATTATGAAGATAAAAATAACAAGATTATACGGCGGATTTGAGGATTTGCCTTTGCCGAAATATGCCACGGAAGGTTCAGCAGGAATGGACTTATTTGCAGCAGTTAATGAACCTGTAGAAATTGCATCAGGGGCTGTAGTACTTGTGCCGACATCAATCGCAATTTCGCTTGAGCATGGTTACGAATGCCAGGTACGTTCACGAAGCGGTTTAGCCGTCAAGAACGGTGTTTTTGCTCTCAATTCTCCGGGTACGATTGATAGTGATTATAGAGGTGAAATAAAAATCATTCTTGCAAACTTCAGCAAGGAGCCGTTCAAAATACAGCGCGGCGACAGGATTGCCCAGTTGATTGTTGCAAGGTATGAAAAGATTGATTGGGAGTTAGTTGATGAGCTGTCTGTATCTGAACGTGGCGAAGGTGGATTTGGCAGTACAGGAATAAAAAATTAATATTTAAATTTTATATAACCATCCCTCAATCCCCTCCTTAATTAAGGAGGGGGAATTAAAGGGGAGGTAAAAGTTAGTACGATATAGAATGATAATAGAAGAAAATAAATATAATATCTTATTCATGGGCACACCTGAATTTGCAATTCCTGCACTTGAGAAATTGCATAAGGAATTTGGTGTAAGATGTGTAGTTACTGTTCCCGATAAGCCTAAAGGGAGAGGTCAGCAATTAACTTATTCGGCAGTGAAAGATAAGGCTATTGAGCTCGGTATTCCTGTTCTTCAGCCCATATCACTTAAAGATGAGAATTTTATTAGTGAGCTTAAAGCTTTTCAACCGGATATAATAGTAGTTATTGCTTTTCGGATACTTCCACCGTCTGTTTTCAATCTTGCCAAGTTGGGTACATTCAATACATGTAATCTGATTATTAATGGAAATTATACCCCGGTCATTCAGGATAATTCGCTTGCAACACCTGCACCTAAACTTTTCAGGGAACAATGCAAAATTAACTGGGAACAGGATGCCCGACAACTTTGTAATTTTATCAATGGAGTATCACCAATACCTGCCGCTTGGTTCGATTGGGATGGGAAAAGATATAAAGTGCTGAGAACTGATTACTCTGACTCCGGAAAAGCTCAGGCAGGCTCTTACTTTGTTGAAAATAATAAATTACATATATTCTGCGGGAATGGTAAAATTACTATACTCGAAATTCAGCCACAAGATAAAAAACCAATGAAAATTGAAGAATTTCTTCGTGGTTTCAGGGGAAATATTAAGGGATATATTTAATTATAATTTTACTTATTTTTTAACAATTCTTTTATAAATTTGTAACAAAAAAGATAATATTATTATGATTACAAATGCAGAAGAATGGAAGCAATTCGAGGATAATTATAATGCAAATCAAAAGATTGATTTCTATAAAAACTTAGAAACATTTAATAAAATGCTCGAATTAGCTATTGAATTAAAAGTATTTCCCAAAAAAAATCCTCTAGAGGGAATTGAATATAAAATCCATCTTGCCAGAATATTAAATGGATATCCGAATTTTGAAATAGAGACTATAAGGGAAGAATTAAAAAAAGAATTTCCAGAATATAATATCCTAAATAATTAATTATATATAGTCTAATTAATGAACTATCTTCCTGAACAAAGTAGAAGTAAGGCAATTTTGTTTTATTCAGTCTTCGACAAGGCTCAGACTGACATTATGTGTTATTTATTAATAGATTCAATTAAAATCAATAATTATTCTTTCCTAAATATAATTTCAAAATAACATTTTATTTGGCATAAAACTTGTTAAATTAATATATTTGTATTTTAATTACTATTTGTAATTTATATGCTTCCGAAAAAGAACGGGAAAAAGCTTGTTGACCTGGCTAATCCGGAGTATTATGTAAACAGGGAACTCAGCCTGATTGAATTTCAGGAGAGAGTGCTTGCCGAAGCTGAATCCGATAATCATCCATTACTCGAACGTTTAAAATTTATCTCGATTTTCAGTTCGAACATGGATGAATTTTTTATGATAAGGGTTGCAGGTTTGAAAAGCCAAATATCGGCAGGTGTAGCAGAGTTGTCTGTCGACGGAATGACAGCCCAGGAACAACTTAAGGAAATCCGGAAAAGGATAATGCCGCTTTTCGACAGGCAGGAAAAATTATTGAATAAAGTAATACTTCCCGCACTTGAAAAAGAAGATATCGTAATTCATTTTATTGAAGACCTGACTGAATCAGACAAAATCTTTTTGAAAAAACATTTCAATGAATGTATAATGCCCTTACTGACTCCATTAAGCCTGGACCCTGCCCATCCCTTTCCACGTCTGATTAACCGGAGCCTGAATATAGCATTTGTTCTGACCGATAATACTAAAAAAGTACCGGTCAGGAAAGTAGCTTTTCTTCAGCTTCCGGCAACATTGCAGCGTTTCCTGCAATTGGAAAGGCAATCCGGTCATCATTTTGTACTTCTTGAAAATGTAATAAAAATGTATGCCGATGCTTTGTTTCCCGGATTGACAATCGAAACATCGAACACATTCCGTGTAACAAGAGATGCGGATATAGAAATTGCTGAAGACGAAGCTGAAGATTTGCTTACGGAAATTGCAGAGCAGATCAAACACAGGAAATGGGGAACAGCGGCAGTAAGGCTTGAAGTCAGCACCAATATGCCCGATTACCTAATGAAGTTGTTAATGGAGTCCCTCGATATTGAAAAGGATGACGTTTATGTGGTAAACAGACCTCTGCATTTACCCGACTTTATGCAACTGATGAAAATAGATTTAAGACATTTGAAAGATAAACCTTTCAAAACCCGCATTCTGCCTGAAGTCGCAAGAAATGACTCGAGTATATTCGAAATAATTAAAAAGCATGATTTCATAGTTCATCATCCTTATGATTCGTTCACAAACAGCACGTTAAAACTGATTAATGAATCGGCTACCGACCCGGATGTCCTTGGAATAAAAATTACACTTTACAGAACCGGTATGAATTCTCCTATTGTTGCGGCATTGAAGAAAGCAGCCGAAAACGGGAAAAGCGTTACTGCATTTGTCGAGTTAAAAGCAAGATTTGACGAGGAAAATAATATAATTTGGGCTAAGGAACTCGAGCAGGTTGGTGTACATGTTATTTATGGTGTATTGGGTTTGAAAACACACTGTAAAATTGCAATGATAATAAGACGTGAAGGGAAAAAGCTTAAAACTTATCTGCACCTTGCCACAGGTAATTATAATTATGTAACGACACGATTGTATACTGACATCGGATTTTTCACCGCAAATGAAGATTTCGGACACGATGCAATGCATTTATTCAATTACCTGACAGGGTATTCACACAAAGCAGACTGGAATCATTTTATTGTTGCACCGATTAACCTCAGACGCACACTTATAGAATTCATATACAGGGAAGCTGAACTTTCCACACCGAAAAATCCCGGATTTATATTTGCAAAAATGAATTCCCTTACTCATGATGAGGTGATTCAGGCTTTGTATAAAGCATCGCAGAAAGGAGTGAAAATTCGCCTGCTTGTTCGTGGAATTTGCTGCCTGAAACCCGGAATAAAGGGAGTAAGCGAAAATATCGAAGTAAGAAGTATCCTCGGAAGATTCCTCGAGCACAGCCGTGTATTTTATTTCAAGTGCGGAGGTAAAGATGAGGTTTACTTGTCGAGTGCCGATTGGATGACAAGAAATCTTCAGAACAGGGTGGAGCTGATGTTCCCCATTAACGACAATAGGATAAAATCGCAATTGAGGGAGTTGCTCGATATTTACTGGAAGGATAATTGTAAGACCTGGTTCCTAAAATCTGACGGTACTTATGTTAAACCGAAACCGAACAGCAGTGATAAGATTTTCTGTGCTCAGCAATACTTTCTCGATGAAATCAGGAAATCAGGGAAAAAACACAGGCATTGATTATTATTTCTATAATCAATTGTGAAATTCTTTTATAAAAATCATTAGTAAAATTATTAACAGGCTTTCCAGGTGGATTTGAGCAAGTCTATTATTACCTGGATTACTTTTTCAAAAATACTTCGGAAATTAAACTCACTGGGATTTATTTCAATTTTAAGGTCAGGCACAAAGATGAGTGCTGCAATGAAGACTGACGAAACAATCAAAGTAAATATTATTGTCCGTCTATATGACTCTTTCAGTTTCACCTTGATTTCCTGCGGAATTGCATTTACAAAAATATGTTAACGAAAATGGGATTTGTTTATTGAATTCAAACAAGTATTTACTAAATATTTATTTAATAACCTGTATTTTGAATAATTGTGTACTATTATTCTGGGTGAATTTAATAAAATAAAATCCTGATATTAAATTTTGTAAATTAATATTTATCGAATAATCGCCATCAATAAAATCCTTGCTTTCAATCGGTTCTATTGTTTGCCCGATTTCATTGAGTAATTCTATTTTTATATTTCCGGGTTTCCGAATTCCAAATTCAAAAATGATGTTCGTATTGGATGGATTTGGAAATGATACGAAACCATCTGCTATTATATTATCATCTTCGGTATTTGTTGCAGTCTCGCACAGAGATGACTGACGCCTTATGTCATGCTGAAACATCAGCCAGTCGGGTCCGGTGCCTTTGCCAACTGAGAGCATATAAGCCCTGCCGAAGTCTTTCTGAAAATCCGGGTATTCGCCATGGCCACCCACAATGAAAACATCCAATGAATCATCACCATCAAAATCGGCTGCCAGTGGCGCATTGTCAAATGCGAAGAGTGAGTCGCAATAATGTTCTCTCAGATTTTTAGACCATACCAGACCGCCGTTAGTTCCCTTCAGGGCGATTAGTTTTCCTCCATCTGTACCAAATATCACATCCGGAAAATCATCTCCGTTGACATCAGATATTGCTACTCCGCGAAATGCCTGTTCATAGTCAGGTAAATAATACAGCCAATACGGGAATCCGTCATGTGTAAGCACACGCACTGTGTACCATGCAGAGAATACAACCTCGCACCAGCCGTCATTATTCAGGTCGGCAATAGTTACAGGGGAGCCTACATAAAATCCTTCAGGGTTTGTAACTGTCCAATTTGGCGTTCCGTCTTCAGCGTTGATACAGTAAAGTGAACCGTTATAAGCTCCAATCACAAGTTCGGGTTTGCCGTCATGGTCGAGGTCTGCCACAGCGGTTCCATGATACATGACATCTCCTATGGGATACGACCATAATAAAGTATGATTATCACCCCGGTACGCATATAATTTATTATCAGCTTTATTTACATTGTTCCATGTACCTACAACAAAATCGAGCTGTCCGTCGACGTCAACATCCAGAATAGTTGGAGCAGTCTGAATCCATGAATTTGTATCCACCGGAATTTCCCATGCCATAGAACCATCTTCTCCATTAATGCAAATCACATAACCTCCGAATTCCCCATGTAAAATTTCCGGTTTCGAATCATTGTCCAAATCTGCTATTGTGGGAGGTGAATCACTGCCGCGTGTTCCAATCTGCCACTTAACTTCCCCGGTTCTCCCGTTAAAGCAGAATGTTGTAGGGTTGCATGAACTCGGAACGATGACATCTAAGCTGTCATCATTATCAATATCATAAATTATGGGAGCCACATCATTGCACCCTTCATATAGTGTGTGAGTGTTATATTTCCAAAGCAAAGTGCCGTCTTCTGCATTCAGTGCATAAATGCAACTGTCGTTTCTATAACAGCCAAAAACGATTTCAAGTTTTCCGTCACTGTCAATATCGCCTGCCGAAGACTGACCGTAAGACGCATCCTTTGTGTCAAACCACCATTTGATAGTTGGTGTTTGTGCATTAATTTTATTGAATGTCAGAAAAGAATAAAATATGACTATAATAATAATTATGTTTCTCAATTGTTCACCGGTTTAAATAATATTCAAATCTTAATAATCCAAATATACTAAACGAATAATGCATTTTTCATAAATTGCTTAAATAATTTTCTTAAATTTGAGACCAAACGCTGTCTTATGTGTCATTAGAATAAGTGAATAGTGAATAACGAACATTGAATAATTTCGGATATATATTTTAATTTCTACTCCTTAAAACAATTAGGTAATAGCCATAATCATATAAATCAAATAAATCATAATTCAGACATATTTTCCAAATTATTTTAAAATCATTTTAAAACCGTTTTATTGCTCATAGAGGACACCTGAAATAATTTCGCACCATAGATTTTTAATTGTTTAACTTTTTTTACGGATTAATTATGTGGATTGAAATATTCAGGACCGGCTCTCACGCTGACTCATCAGGCAGAGCCGAAACCTATTCAGAAGACACACTCGACCGCATGTCGGAAATCTACAACAGCAGAATCAATGAATCTAATTCCAATGAAGCACCACTCGTTAAAGGACATCCCTCGACGGATGAACCTGCTTACGGGTGGATTGAACGCATTGCAAGACGCGGACAATCGCTGATGGCAAAACTGAAGGATGTTGCACCGGAACTATTCAATGATGTACAGCTTGGTATGTTCAGAAGAGTATCTGCTGCATTCTACCCTGATTTAATGCTGAGGCATGTCGGCTTGCTCGGTGCAGTGCCTCCGGCTGTGAAGGGATTGAGGACTGTGAGTTTTAATGGAGCAGAGTTTAGTGAGACTGAGATTGAGAGTGTTACTTTGAATGATTTTGAGGATGAGGAGGAAAACCCCCTTAATCCCCCTTTGAAAAAAGTGGCTGAAACACACCTCAATCCTTCGGATATTCCACCTCATGAGGGGAAATCAAATCCCGAAATTGAAAAACTGATTAAGAAATTAGATGAAGAGAACAAAAAGCTGAAGAGTGCAATCGAAGCGATGGAAAGAGATATCAGGAAAAAGGAATTTAGTGAATACGTAAATTCCCTTATTGATAATCCCGAAGGCTCTTTGATTAAGCCATCACAGCAGGATTCTCTCATGGAACTTCTCGAATTTGCTTCCGAACTTGACAATCACAAATCTGATAATTCTGAATTTAATGAAGCTGACTCGCTTGTTCACAAGGTTAAGGAGTTTGTATCCGGCTTTGAACCGGTTGTGCAATTCAGGGAATTTGCTGTTCGAAGAAATGATGTCAAGTTAAAACAGGAACCGGATTATCATTCAAAGAATGTTGCTCCCGAAAGATTGAACCTTCACGAAAGAGCAAAAGAGATTCAATCTGAGAATCCAAATATTTCCTATGAAGAAGCGGTAACTGAAGTCCAAAAAGTACTTCAATTAATTAACAATTAAACAAGAAAAATGTAATACTGAACCATGTCATCCTGAGCGTAGTCGAAGGATTGGTTCAGAATCCACTTACAAGAAAATAATTTAATAACTATCAAAAAAAGGAGAAAAAAATGTCGTCAAGATTAGATGAATTAAGAATGGTAGACCCTGTGCTGACAACAATTGCACAGGGATACAGCAATACATCAATGGTTGCTGAATACTTGTTCCCGGTGGTGCAGGTATCTAAACTGAAAGGGAAAATACCGGTATTCGGGAAAGAAGCGTTTGTATTAAGAGAGACAGAAAGAGCTATCCGGGCACAATCAAACAGAATACCCCCATCAGATTTAACACTCGTCAGCTTCGAGACTACAGAACAGGATGTGGAAATCGCACTCGATTATCTAGAAGAAGAAGAATCACCTGATTTCTACAGATTGGAACAAAGAATAACAAAGGAGCTTATGGATATTCTTTTATTGGGCAAGGAAAAGGAAGCGGCTGACTTAGTACAGAATCCAACACACTTCGAAACCGGTTTGAAAACAATTGTAGAAGCAGGTACTGCCTGGGACGATTACACTCTTACAGATGTTGACCCGATTCTTGTAATTAAAGAAGGTATGTCTGCAATAAGAAGTAGGATTGCTGTTTATCCGAACACGATGATTATCGGCGATGCAACTTACCAGGCATTGCTGCAGCATCCGAAACTATTGGAAAGGGTCAAATATTCAGGTATATCGAATGTTACGAGACAGGTCCTTGCCGAAATAACTGAATTTCCGAATATTCATGTTGGATTGTCTGTTTATTCTACAGACGGCGAAAGTTTCACTGATGTCTGGACTGACAATGTGATTCTTGCTTACGTTGACAAAAGAGATGCAGTTAACCGTTTCGAATACAATCCAAGCTTTGGCTACACATTCCAGAGAGAGGGGAAACCGGAAGTCGATACTTATTTCGAAAACGGGGGCAAAATAAAAGTCATCAGGAACACTGATAACTATTGCATAAAAGTAACGGCTTCTGATGCGGCTTTCCTGATTTCAAACACAAATCATTTATAATATTAAAGGAGAAATAAAAAATGGCAATAAATGAAAAAACATATCAGCCGGTACAGGCATTGACTGTAAAGGCAGTGGAAGATTTACCCGCTTTCAGGTTTGTATCGCATCTCGGTTCACTATGTGCAGATGGTACCAGGGCACTCGGTGTTACAGAAGTTGACTGGCTGAATGGCGAGAATGCATCGGTTGTATCACTTGGTACAATTGCAATTGAATCTACTACAACAATACCCGCAGGAGCTGATATAACTTCGGCAGCAGAAGGAAAAGCACGAATTGCAGAGTCTGCGGAAACAGTTAATGGCAGGTCCCTGGATTCGGTAAGTGGTTCAGGATTCCTGAGAATTAAGATAGTACCATAATGTAAAACCGTAGGGGCAATTCATGAATTGCCCCTGCATTTTTCCAATAATAAGGATAAATATATGGCTTATTCAACAATAGAAGATTTGCTGAATGAATATTCTGAAAGCGAATTGGCAGTTCTAACGGGAGACCCAACAGGGCAGACCATCAACGAGGATAGGATTGATTATGCATGCGGGAATGCTGAAGCCCTTATTGATGCATATCTATACGGCAGGTTTGATGTACCTTTCACAGGCGAAATTAATCCAATCATAAAGAAAATTTCAGTTGATTTAACAATTAACAATCTGTATGAGATTGCATACAGCAGGACTACAGTTCCTTCTACAATTACATGGAGGAAAATCAATGCGGTAAAAATGCTGAAGGATTTACAATCCGGTCTTGTATCAATGACAGGTTCGAGTCCCGGGGTAAATGCACCTCCTCCTATTATTTCCAATAAGACAGAAAATGATGAAATATTTGATGATGAATTATTAGACCAATTTTTTGGGAATGGAGATGTTTAATATGGAAGATATATTTGATTCGATAAAAAGGAATGCAGTGTGGGTACTTCTCATTGTTTTCGCATTGATGTTGATTAATATTGAAACAACAGAAATCAGGACATTCATTCTGGTTGTAATAACAGAGTGCATAGCGATGGCTCTTTCGGGTGTGGCTCAGTACGTTTATACAAGAATTGACTTCACAAAGGAATCAGCTGGTAATAACCTCGGGTATATTTTTCTCGGAGTGCATATCTGTGTCGGCTTGATTATACTTGGTGTTTACATTGTACAATTTTCAAATTGAGGTAATATTGATGATTCGATTTAAATTATTTATGCTCATTTTGATTATTAATATCATTCATCTTTATCCTCAATCAAAATATGTATTGAAATGCAGAGAAGATATTCTTGAAATTTCAGAATTAATTGCAATTGGAGAAGTCGGAACTATTGAATATGGTAGAAGTAATACAGGTGAAATTGAGAAATATTTAAATTGTACCGGACTAAGAAAGGGACAGCCATACTGTGCTGCCGGTCAGTATTACTGCTTTGCAGAGGCTGTCAGAATTCTTCACTTGCCGGTCTCTTATATACCAATCAAAAGAACGGGAAATGCAAATCAAATGTTTGTCAATGCAATTCAAAACGGGAAACAGAACATTTATCTCATAAAAAAAAACGACCTGGTTATTTGGAGAAAAGGAAAAAGCAAAATGGGACATATAGAAAGAGTCATAGTTCCGGGCAAAGCCGGATGGGCGACAACTCTAGGATTCAACGTACGCTTATACAATATCAATAAAAAGAAATATGCCGAAGGTGTATTTATTATGCGAAGAAATATTTATCACCCACTGAGCAGGATGAGAGTGAGAGGAATTTTAGGATTTAAAGTTATAAGTTGGAGTAAATAAAATGATATCTGAAATTATCAAAAATTGTTTAATGAATTCTAATTTCGAGACAGAGTGGTTTCCGATACAGTACGAACTACCAAATGACGGAATTAAATCAGCATCATCAGTACAGGTAAGCTGGAAAGATGTTACAGGTACACTCGATGGGACAATTGAAATAATTGCATCTGTTGACCAGGTGATGGAATCAATCGGCTGTACACTGAATATTAATTCAGATTATAACGTTAGCGATTCCGAAATGTTTTTACTGTATCCATCTTTCAATTATATAAAACTGAAATTCACAAAGAACGGGATTACAGGCGGAATGATGAACGCTGTCATTCAGTACGAATGAAAAATGTAAAATGTAGGATGCAAAATGTAGGGGCTGAATATTTTCAGCCCAATAAAAAATTCAATCATTAAAAATTTATTGAAAATTGTAAAATTGAAAATTATAGGTGAGAAAATGCCAATAAGATTTTTTCCGCTTCCGGGTTCAGGTGAAGCAAAATGGGGAGACATAACGGGTACATTGTCAGACCAGGCAGATTTACAAAATGAACTGGATGGCAAGGCTCCTTCGAGTCATATTGACGATACAAACAATCCTCACCAGGTAACGAAAACACAGGTTGGTTTGAGTAATGTTTCTAATGATTCTCAATTAAAACGTTCTGCGTCGGATTTCGATTCATTTTCACAAAAGACAATCCCTGCCGATAATGACATACTTCTAATTGAAGATTCTGCCGACAGCAATAACAAGAAAAAAGTTTCAGTCGGCAGTATTAATTCAGGTGGCAAAGTCAAGGTTAGTACAGATGATGAAAATCCAGGCTATTTATACGATAAAATTTCTGTAGCAGGCGGAATAAAAAAGACAGAGACCGGTGGTGTGTCTGAAGAGACTCTTGAAATAAGGCTCGACATAAACGGGACAAGCGGAATTACTGATGTTGCGGGTAGTGATGAAGTTATTATATTTGACGAGAGTGCTTCAGCAAACAAAAAAGCTTCAATCGATACAATACAACTCCGAATGTGGGTTGATTTGAACGGTACGATATTAAACGGCACAAGTTTTACATTTCCCGGAACAACCGAAGTTAGAAAAATGCTGGAAGATTCACTATTTACCTGCACCAATTCAGATGGAAGTATCAGGAGAGTCGGGTATATCAGAAACACATCAGGAGATGCAGGAACGATTACGGCAACAGTGGCTACACTTTCGCAGCTCGAATCAGGAGATAAAAATTTCAAAGCAGCTCCCAACAGGAAATTTTGGGATTATATCCACCAAATCAGCATACCCGGAGAACTTGTTGCTGACACAAATAATTCTCAGGGAACATGGCTTTTGGACGTGCCTTACCTGGCATGGCTCCTCGCAATAGATTTGAAAGTGAGGACTGCAGCATCAGGGGGAGGGGCAGCTTGTGCGGTTAATTTATACCGGGAATCTACACCTTTTTATTCACCTGCAATCGACTTAATGACTCAGAATGTTATGCGGCATGTCTTACCTGACAGCGGTAGCTACCTGGGGAGTATCAATCAATATGACAATATAAGTATGAGAATTACAAACGTTGGAGGTGCAACAAATAAACCTGCCGATTTGCAGTTAAAAGCATTTATTGTTCCCCAGAATTTGTTTGAAGGGAAATAAACGATGGCATTAAAAAATTTTTATACGGGAAAAAGAGCTTCAGGTACAACTATCTATGATCTGGCTGGTAGCAGTAATGGAACATTAGCTGGAAGCACCCTGCCATCAATCAATTCTAACGGATATTTGACTTTCAACGGTGGTCACGGCAGCACCACTGGAAACTGGCAGAGAGTTAATTTTGCCAATAACGATTTTCAGTATAGCTGGAACAACTCATTTACACTTGTTATTTTATTTAGAAGCACTAAAAATGATTCTACCGCACATTATTTATTCACTATATCCGAACATTCCCAAAATGGATTAATCTCTTTTTTACTTGACGGAAGTAACGGCATTGATATTCTGTTAATGAGTTCTGCCGGTTCTTATAAAAGATACAAACCCGGGATAAATGTTTGTGATGGGAAATGGCATTTGGCAATCGCATCATATTCACAGAACAGCCTTAATGTATATATCGATGGCACAGCCGTAGCACTGACAACAGATAATAATATAACAAGCGGAAATTTTTATCCTTCTTCAAACGGTAAAACAGTGTTGGGAGCATTATGGCAGCAGAGCAGCGGTAATTATATTTATGATGGTACAGTGGACATTGCCTGCTTCTATAATTTCAATCAAAAGCTTAGTGCAGCAGAAGCAGTTAATTTAAATGCGTTTTTGAAAGGTATGTTTTAAATTATTTCTCCCTTTAAAAAAGGGGGAATGGAAAGGAATTTTGATGGATACGATTAGTTTAATAATAGCAGCAGTTACTTTTATAGCTACTTCACTTACTTTTTCCTTGGACTTCGTTCCGAATTGAAAAGTAACAGGGATGAGATGATTGATGCAATCCTGTTCGATGAACAGAGACATTCCGAACATCAACATGATATTACAATTATAAAAGAAAGGATTACTCACATTGAGCATTTGATTAATTATCGTCTTGATGAAATAAATAAAAAGCTCGATGCTTTATCTGATAATTACTATGAACACATTAAAGAGCTTATTTTATGAAACAGCAACTGATATCAACCTGTTTAATCATTATAGTATCAATCGTAATCGGATTTCTTGCAGGAAATAGTTGTTCTGACAATGTCAGAGTTATCAGAGACAGAGAAATAATAAGGGATACTATCATAAAAGAAATAAAGTTTCCTCCGGTAAAAATCGTAAAGGCTAAACCTGTAATCAAATTTATCAGGGACACTATAATAGAAACAAAACCATTTGAAGCAATACTGGATACAATTGCAAAAAGTGATACAGTCAGATTAAAGTATGAGTTTCCGGAAAATTACTTTTCATTAGAAGTCTCAAGAAAACCTGATTCATTATTAATTGAAAACCTGACAATTATTGATAAAACAACAGTAAATGGAAATTGGTGGGAAAAACCGGCTTACTTTACGGGGGGAACATTAATTGGGATTATAATCGGATTAATCATTTCAAAGTAGAAGGAGTATAAAATGGATACAAAAAAATTGACATCAGAATTAATTACGCGGGAATCATATAATGCCATGTTAGGATATATTGGTTTACTTCCCAATCCTGACAAAATACTTAGAAATCCCGGTAAGACTATCGAATCATACAGGCAATTGAAGAATGACCCTCATGTCTGGAGCTGTATTCAGTCACGCAAAAGTGGATTGTTATCACTGGATTAATCCATAGTTCCTTACGGGGCATCATCATTGGCAAAAGAACTGGAAAATATTTTTGCCGATATAGACCTTCAGCAAATCGAAAGGGATATTCTCGAAGCTCCCCTGTTTGGCTATCAGCCATTGGAAATTGTATGGAAAACTGTTACAGGACTAAAAAAATATCTTGTACCCGAAAAAATTACTGCAAAACCCCAGGAATGGTTTTTCTATGATAACTCGGGCAACCTGAGATACAGGAAATCGGGTGAACCGAAAGGTATTGAGCCACCGCCGATGAAAATTATTAATGTTCAATACGAATCATCATATATGAACCCTTATGGGAATGCCCTGCTCGGCAAATGCTATTGGCCCGTAACATTCAAGAATGGTTCAATCAGGCTTTGGGTGAATTTCACTGAAAAGTACGGAATGCCGATACTTCTCGGGCAATACACAAGAGGAGCTACATTCGAAGAATCGCAGAAACTATCTAATGACCTGGCTAACATGACACAAGATTCTGTGATAGTTACTCCGGGAGATGTGAGAATCGAATTGCACGAAGCTGTTCGAACTTCTTCCTTTGCTTTATACAAGGAATTAATAAAGTTTTGCAATGCTGAAATCTCGAAGGCAATACTTTCTCAAACCCTGACAACTGAAATTGAAATGGCTTCCTATGCTGCATCTCAGACTCACTTTAAAGTAAGGAGGGAAGTTATACTTTCTGATATGCGTCTTGTTGAATCGGTATTCAATACTTTGATAGCGTTTATTGTTGACCTGAATTTTGGAGGAAGACAATATCCCAAATTTGAACTAATAATGAATGATGAGGTGAATTTGGATAAAGTCGAACGTGACCTTAAACTCTCTCAGACAGGTAATATTAAATTTACAAAACAGTACTGGCTGAATAATTATGGATTTAAGGAAGAGGAGATAGAAACAATAGAAATAGATAATTAACAGAAGCTGGAAGTTCGAAGCCGGATGTTTAAAGTCGTTAGTTGTTAGTAATTAGCCAATTAATTATTTGGCTTATATCGGATTTATCCTGTCAAAGTATGTATGGCTGAGCTTAATTATTTAACAATTTCCAAAGTAAAACTTGATTAGTAAAAATCAGTATAATCAGTTTTTTTTTATTCAAATTATACCTAAGGATTGTATATACATCGGATAGAATATATATGTAAATAATTTAGTAGATTTTATAAAATAATAAAAAATATTAATCTAAACTAAAATTTATTTTAGTTTTATCTAACTTTTCTTATTTTCGCACATCAAAAAATTATCAATCATTAATTGGAGATATTATGAATAAATTCAAATCAATATATATTCTTATTGCAATATCCATAATTTTTGCTTCCTGTTCGAAGGATAATTCATCAAATCCTAACCTTGCAGGAATTTATAAAGGAATCCAGACTGCACTTGGTAACGGTACTGCTTTCTCATGGGTGGAACTCGATGCCCAAGGCAATCCTGTTTCACTAGGAATCACATTAAATGAAAATGCTCTATCCGGGCTGGATACGATTCCTTTCGAACTAAACCTGATGATGCCATCACAAGCATCCGCAACTAATATAATTCATATTGGTCTTGACTGGAATCCATTTGGACATGAACCTGACGGGGTTTATGATAAGCCTCATTTTGATTTCCATTTCTATATGGTTGATACAAATTTCAGGAATCAAATTACAGTAATGGGTGATGATACTGTGAAAGTTTACAAGATGCCTGCTGCCGATTATTTTCCTCCCGATTACATGTTTGTTCCCGGTGGCGGTGTCCCGAGAATGGGAGAACATTCTGTAGATTTCACATCACCTGAACTCAACGGTCAGCAATTCACACAAACAATGATTTACGGTTATTATGACGGCAATATGATTTTTTATGAACCGATGATTACATCTGAATTTTTAGGTTCACAACCGAATTTTACTGCAAATATGAAAGTCCCGGTAAAATATCCCAAAGCCGGTTATTACCCGACAAAATATAGTGTAATATATGATTCTACTAAGAAAGAAATTAAAATAACAATGTACGGTTTGCAAAAATTCAATGGTTAGAATTTATTACCAAAATCAGGGCAGACAAAATTTTCTGCCCTGATTTATTATTAGTACTTTAAGATTTTTTATTTCCCTATCAATTTTATTTCCGATTCGAGCTTCGTAGGTCTTAATTTAATGAGCCATCCTTTGCCATAGGGGTCTTCGAGCATTTCATTAGGTTTTGTATGGATTTCATCATTAACTTTTATTACTTCTCCTGATAAAGGAGAAAGCAGTGATTGGGAGCGTAAATCATTTGAGAAAACCTGGAAGAAAATACTCCCTTGTCTAATTTCATCTCCGGGCGAAGGAAGGTATACTGACTGGATTCTTCCAATTGTAATTAAGAATGTTCTTTCAACACCTATTAACACATTACCCTTATCATCAATCTTTAGCCATGAATATTCGCCAATTCCTTTGAATGAACTCATGATTTTTTCGGTCTCTGTTTGCCTGGGATTTGGAGACACATCACCTGCCTTAGCAATTGCAACAGCGAGGCTATATGCCCTTTTCATTAGTTTTTTTAGCTCTTCCCTTGTAAATGGCTTTGCAAGATAATCGAAAGCTCCCAACTGCATTGCCTGGAGTGCGGTGTTGATTGTAGCATAACCTGTTATCATAACAGCAATAATATTTGGAGATTTTTCCCTCAGGGTTTTCAGAAATTCCAAACCGTCAATATCCGGCATCATTAAATCAGTAAGTACAATTTGAATTTTTTCCTTATCCATCAAAGAATATGCTTCAGGAACCGATAATGCGGTCATAACATTATACTCGGCTTCATTTCTCAGAAGTTTTTTTATACTATCGAGTATAATTTGCTCGTCGTCGACAACAAGAACATTAATTTTAATATCCGAATTTTCCATGCTTACAATAATTTATCTTCTGAAAACTGGTATAACAACTTTGAAAACCGCTCCACCACTTTCTGCTGTATCAACCTCAATGGTGCCATGATGCCTTTCAATTATTCCCCAGCTAACTGCCAGGCCTAATCCATTTGTACCTTTTGTTGAGAAAAACGGTTCAAATATTTTATCTATTAAATTTTCCGGAATCCCCGGACCGGAATCTTCGACTGAAAATGTACATTTATCATTTTTCAGGTCATATTCAGATTTTATTATAATTTTCCCTTTATATTTCATTGCATCGGCTGAATTAAGCAATAAATTAAGAATGACTTGCTGTATCTGGTTTGGGTCGGACTGAATTAAGGGTATATCCCGGTCAAGATTCTGCTGTATGATTATATCCTTAAATTGCGGAAGCTTGACGAGAAGATTCAATGTCCCTTCAATTATTTTATTCGGTTCAACAATTTCAAATTTAGGATTATCCTGCCTTGCAAAATCAAGCAGATTCCTGACGATATCACGGCATCTGAGTGTTTCCCTCAATATTATTTTCAAATCTTCATTATGCGGGTCTTCCGAAGAAATTTCCTCAATTAAATCCTCTGTATATGCCATAATGCCGGTTAAAGGATTGTTTATTTCATGAGCCACACCCGCAGCTAGCTTACCGAGAGCAGCAAGTTTTTCGCTTTGGACAAGCTGTTCCTGCAGGAGAACTTCTTTGGAAGTATCCCTTGCGATTGTGCATACTCCGTTCAATTCACCGTTATAATCGAATAAAGGGAAACGTATTGTATGGAAGTGATGGTCTTTCCCTTCGATTGGAATAATCTCATCATAATGTTTGGCAATTTTATTTTCGAGCACCTCCGCATCATGCTTGGTGATAGTAGAAGCCATTTTTGGAGGGAGCATATCGCTTGCTTTTTTCCCGATAAATTCTTCAGGTTTGAATCCGAATGTTCCTGCAATAGCTTTGTTCACAATCACATAATTTCCGTTTTTATCTTTGATAGAAATCCAATCCTGAGCAGAATTAATGAAGCTATTGAATTTCGTTTCGGCACTTTCAATTTCCCTCATTAGCATTACTTTGTCTGTAATTCTGTGCCAGGTGGCAAGTATTGCATCAATTTCACCTTCCCAGTTTTTTATAGGCGTTCGGGTTACTTCCCAATGTGATTCATTTGGTGGTGGTGTACGCCTGATACTGGTTTGTGTAGTACCTGAAAATACTGCTGTATAAAACATTTCACAATATTCATAATTGCCGCAATCGAGCTTTGTCCCTTTCAATGCATCGAAACATTTCTTTCCGATTATTTCAGAATGTGTTTTACCGGTGAATTCAATGAACTTATTATTTGCCCGAAGTATATTTTTTTCCACATCCATTACAATAGACAAATCAGAGCTGCTGTTAAAAATGCTCTGAAGGAAATACTTTTCACCTTCAAGTGTTTTCTCCAACTTCTCGAGTTTATTGTACTGCCATTGCTGATTTTCCTGGGCACTCAGCACATCCCAGAAAATTCTTGCTACCTCATGGTCAATAATTTTTATTCCTGATTTTAATTCTTTGTAGAGTTCATGTAAAACATTTTCGTCCCCTGTGAGCTCGATTATCAATTCAAATTCCAATTCACTCAATAAATCAGAAAAATTTTTGAAAGTTCTCAAACCAAGTTCACGGGCATAAGCTGCACCGGGAGCATTTGTATTAATATCTACTACCCCTACAACATCTATTTTGAACTCTTTGAGTGATTTACCCCTTGTTAGTTCAAGCAATGAACGGCATCCTTTGCCACCACCTATTATAACAGCTTTCATAAAATATACTTTATGATTCGATTACATCAAGATATTCTCAATATCGGAATAATTTTAAAGTAAATCAACTGAATTATCAATAAAAGATTATTTGTGCATTGATTATTGTCAGCAAATTATATATATTGGAAATTAATTACAATCTGAAAATTATTTGTTCTCGGAAAAATATATTTTTTAAATAAATCCAGAGCAACTGTCATGAGCAAAAATGAGCCGGACACGGCAGTAAAGGAAGATGAATTAATCGTAATTAAGACATATTATGATGAGGTCTATGCCGATATCGATGCAGGGCACCTGAAGTCGCAAAATATTACAGCATTTGTCTCCAAAAACGACCCGGCATTAGTCGGAATACAAAGGGGTGCTGAATTGAAAATTCGCAAAGCCGACAAACAAAGAGCAATGAGGGTGCTTGAAGCAATGCACTGAAATTAATTTCTATTTACTAATTTTGGATAATTAATATATTATTATATTCACGATAATTTTCGTTAGTAGTCTAAAATTTCTAATTAACTGAAGCACTCATATTTAGAAGAAGGAGGGTGTTTGGTATGAAAAAGTTCATTTTATTATTGCTTATCATTTCGGCTACAGCACTGACTGCACAGGACTACCAATACTTCACGGCAAAGCAGGGAATCCCCAAAGCGATGGAAATTGCGAAAGCATACTATAATAGCGATAGTGTGGAGTTGTATGAAATAGTATGTGTTAGGATTATTGATTTTTTGGGGTACGGAGAAGGAATCGATGAAGATTATGACCCATACAATGATTCTACCGGTAAATCATTATTTTGGTATTATAAATTTTGTATTAATAATGATTCCTGTTTATCTATTAGAATAAAAAATAACAATGAATTTATTTCTGATACAATGTTGAGAACGGAATTAAAATATTATGAACGTCCTTTAAAAATTGACAGTATATTTATTGATTCAGATTCATTAGTGAGTATATATAAAAATTGTCATTTTATCTATCCAAGACGTCTTGTATTTTTTCGCCTGATTAACTTGGATTCTGATTATCCTTTTAAGACATGTCATTTTGAAAATTCAAATGTTTGGTACTACAGGGGCTCAGAATGGATGTGGTATGTACTTATTGAATACTTTATAAGTGGTGTAAATGGTGATTGTTGTGATTTATATGTTGATGTTCCTGAAAAAAATAAAACCAATTCTACATTTGACATCCAATCTAATCCAAATTCAGACAACATCACAATTAAATTAAACACTGATTTGTATCAAAATGCAGAACTAAGTTTATACAACCAGGTTGGCGTTTTGGCATTTGCTGATAAGATTAATAGCAATAATTACCACTTAAACACCTATAGTTATCCATCGGGCATTTATTTGCTTCAAATCAAATATGGAGGGAATATAATGACGAAGAAAGTGGTGATTGTGCATTGAAGATTTAATAAATCAAAAGGGCAGACACACAGGTCTGCCCCTATCATTTTCATTTTAAATTATAAATTTTCAATTATCAATTATTTCAAAAACAAGTCTGTTACTTTTACTATTCTCACCTTGTCGGGTGAAACTTTTAATGGGAATGCCTCGATAATTTTATCCTCATCCATTACAGACTGTGGTTTTGGAGTAGGATATACAATAGGACTCGGTGTATTATTCACGAGTTCATCTTTGAATTTGGAAGCATCCTGTGTAACAATTCCGAATTTAATATTATTATACTGTAAATATTTCTTAATTGCTTTATTCACTTGTTCAAGTGTTAAACCATTAATTTTATTCCTGAAATAATCAATATAATTCCCGTTGTCTTCCACACCATAAAAACGGCTGTCAATCTGATATCCGAGACGAATCGAAGTTGTTGGTGCAAAGTTTAGGGAATATTTATATAGGAATTTCTTTGTGGTTTCGAATGCTTCTTTTGTAATTCCGTTATCAACAACCAATTTTAATTCCCTGAGAGCAGCCCGCAAAACGAAATGTCTCTGAACATTAGGAACAGGTCTCAGCCAAACTTCGAAAATCTGCTGACGGCGTGCATTGTTCGGCATAGGCATCTGCATCTGGCTTCCATTTAAAAATGCTTCAACGTAAGCATAGTCACCATAGTTTAAACCTCTGATTTCCCTGATAACCTGGTAAAGATGACTCGATGAATTGCGATGTTCTCCGAACCATGAGGCAAAGAGTGCCATTGCATAAAAATCATCATCTCCGCGTGTAAATTCTACAGGAAATCCGAAACTGATGGCTGTAGCATCACATTCCTTGTCAACAAGCAGGAAGTTCAGCCCGTCAATCTTTTCGTATTTGGGTTTTACCGCATCTTCCACTTTTCCTGCAGGAAGTTTATTTAATTCGGCTTCGAATGTTGATAAGAATTCATCGTCATAACCGCCGCCAAGTCCAATCACAAAATTATCTTTAGTATAATATTTTTTGTAAAATTGTTTGACGTCATCGAATGTGATTGATTTCAAACTTTCTACTGTCCCGTCATCAATATGTCCATAAGGTGTACCTTCAAATACAAAATTATATAGTGCTGCTTTTCCGAGCTCTTCGTCGCTGGCATAAGAAAGCTCTTTCTCGATATAATTGAGCATTTCTTCCTTGATTCGGGTGAAATCTTCTTCTTTAAATGCGGGTTTCAGAATAGCATCAGTTAATAGTTCAGTGTACTCTTTGAGATTATCCTTATGCGTTCTTCCGCTTATGACTGTCATTTCCTTATCAACCTTTGCATCATAACCAGATGCCATGGGATAAAGTAAGTCAAGTAGGTTTTCATAGGAGTGTGTTTGTGTACTTGCAGAAACAAGCATGTTCGCTGTAAGTTCTGCAATTCCTTCCTTGCCTTTCGGGTCATTTTGCGAGCCGACTTTGAACCAAATTCTGAATGAAACTGTCGGGTCATCTTTCACCGGCATCAGCACTTTGTTGTCTCCCGAATTATTGAGTCTTCCGCATGAGTTCATAAATAATGCACAAATAATTAAAAATATGCCAGATATTATTGTTTTCGTTTTCATATTATTTACTCCCTGTGAGTGTTAATACAGTTCGCTTTTCAGGAACAAAATATTTCTTTGCAGCATCCTGGATATCTTTCGGTGTAATTTTATCAACCGTCGCAAAATATGAATCAACTGCGTCGATTCCGCCGGTCAATGCAACTATCCTTGCCAGCCTGCCTGCTACTTTATCGGGAGCATCGAGTTCCATCAGGAATGAATATTTCATGTGTTTTTTCTGTTTTTCAAGTTCTTTGGCATCAACAAGAGTTGCCTGGAATTTCGCAACTGTGTTATATATTTCACTTTTAATGTAATCAATATCTTTTTCGCTTTTCACCATTGAATATATTGACCAGAGAGTAGGGTCACGGTTCAACGAAATGCTGGGTTCGACGAACTGAACTTTTTGTTCTTTAATATATAATTTCTTATTTAATTCACTATTGCTGCCGAAAGCAAGGTCACCCAAAAGAATTGCTGAAATCGCTGTAACATCATTTGGATTATATGCTGCACCTTTGTATGAAACTGCAAGTATCGGTAAGGTTTTCCCCGGATATTTGACATCGGCAATACGTTCTCCCTTTTGCTCGGGTTCAGACTCAATCTGAGGTGTTACATAACCCTTCTTCCAATTGCCGTAATATTTTTTTACCAGGTTGAAGGATGCATCCGGGTCAAAATCGCCGACAATAACAATAACGACATTTTCAGGGCGGTAATATCTTTCGAAGAAACTACGGCTGTATTCGTACATAGATGGCATAGCAGCAATATCTTTTTCGAATCCCATAGTTGTATGCTTATATGTGTGTTTATCGAATGCAGTCTCACACATTTTTTCTTCGAGCAGGAAGTAAGGGCTGGTTTTGCTTTTCCTGTACTCTCCGTATACGGCTCCCGATTCTGTTTGGAATTCCCTTTCTTCGTAGAATAAGTTTTGAAACCTGTCGCTTTCGAGATTCATTACCTGTTCCAAATCTTCTTTTGCAATACTGAGATGGTAGCAAGTATAATCATCTGTAGTGTAAGCATTGGCATCTGCACCCATAGATGTAACCAGGCTGTCATACACTCTTCCGGGATAACGCTTTGTTCCGCGGAACATCATATGCTCGAAGAAATGGGCAAATCCTGTGTGTCCGGGTTCCCACTCGTCACGGCTTCCGGTACGTACAACCGAATAATATGCAACTATGCCGTTGCTTTGCATTGGAATCATGATAACTTTCAATCCGTTATCGAGTGACTTTACTTTGTATTCATAAGGAAAAGTCTTATTCACAGGGCTTCCCCCCATAATTGGTAAAACAATAATTAATATCGTGATGAAAAGAATAAATCTATTCATAACATAATCCCTCAAAATTGAAGAAAATAATTAAACAATAAAATTACGAAATATTGAATTAATATTTCGTGTTTTCTGTGATTCCGAATGAAAAATTGGCGGAAAATTTTATTTGTTGACTATGTTTATAATCAAAATAAATTATTATTAAATAAAGCCGGAAGTCATACTATTTTTAGATATAATATCAACTTTTGAAGATGCAGGTTTGGAATTGGAAAAAGAAAAGACAATTTCACTGATATAAGCAAAAGCATCTACCTGGTCGTCGTGTGTACCGTTGGGGAATTGAATAAGTTCATCTTCGAAATCCAATAGCCAGGAGGCATTTAGCCTGAAGTATACCAGATGATTCTCAAGTTTGGTAGCCATGGGCATTGCTCTTGTAGTTTTGTCTCCTTTCGATGACAAGGAAGTAATCGGATAACCTTTTCTCAGCATCATCTGAACGAGTGAAATCTGGTATTGAGTTCCTTCGATTCCAAGAGTCAAAGGATTCCACCTGTTGAAAATCTGTTCCACGAGTGCAGGATGATCGACACCGGAAAATCTCTCACGAATAATATCGTAAATCAGAATATCATTATCTTTTGTAACCTTGAAAATAATCGATACTGTATAATCGGCTGTCTCCTTATCGCTGACTGCCAGGTCTATTGTTGCATAGCATCTGCATTCACTCTCACTTATTATTTTTTGGTCACCTTCCCCTTTTTTCAGAATGCAGGTAGTCCCATCCGTTGAAAAATACCGGAAATTAGTTCGTTTGAATATACCACTACCTTCCGGTGAAGGATTTTGTTGATAAAGAGCTGAGAACCAATAACTGCCGATAGAGTTTTTAATCGATTCAAGTTTTTTAAGTGGGAATCTCTTTTCCCAGAGAGGTTCACCGGGTTCCCTGCCAAGCATATCATTTTCCCCGGAAATAGCAGGTAGGTTAAGAATTGTCCAGTCATCGAATCCGGCATTAGGTTTATATTTTTCCGTTTCCATTTGTTTTAATAACCTTCCGCATAAATCATCCTGGTGCCAGCGGGTCATAATGATAATAATTATTCCGTCTGGTTCGAGCCGGGTCAATGCAGTTGAATTGAACCAATCCCAAATATTATCACGTATAGTTTTAGAATGTGCTTCTTCATCATTTTTGATTGGGTCATCGATGATTAGCAAATCAGCCCCCTTTCCTGTAATAGGACCACCTGCACCAACACTATTCATTGTTCCGTACGCATTTATAAACGGATAAGACGGAACAAGCCCGAAAGAAGCACTCGATGTTTCTTCAGGATTAATTTTAATACCGAAATAATTTTCGCCGAATTCATTGATGAGGGATTTAACTTTTCGTCCCCAACTAACGGCGAAGCTTGAACTGTAGGAAACGAGTATGACATTATGATTGGGATGGCAGCCGAGATACCAGGCAGGAAAATATTTTGAAATCAATTCCGATTTACCATGCCTGGGCGGCATATTCACAATCAATTTTGTTATTTTCTTTGTGATAATTCCAGTAATTTTTTGTCTAATAATTTTAAATGTGAGGGATAAGTCCATTTGCCTCGTGAGGTGTTGAAAGCAAACCAGCCAGGAGAAATAATCTTAAGGCATTCTAATTGTTTTATATCATTCATATAAACCTTAATAAAAAGTGCATTAGAAAATAAATGCGATATACTAATTGGAAATGCTATAAAAAGAAAATGATTTTAAAAGGATTTTAAAAATTATTAGGATATTTTAACTTATTGAAATGTTAAACTTTATATTTCTGTATTAATTTGTTAATATTGCATTAATAAAATTAAATATCGTAATACAATTAAAACATAAAAACTTGAAAACTCAACATAAAATAATAATCGGTGATAGCAGGAGAATGGCAGAACTTGAAAAGGAGTCAGTACATTTAATTATTACATCACCACCTTATTGGCAATTAAAAGATTATGGCAATGAGAATCAAATAGGCTACCATTCTAATTATGAAGATTACATAAATAATTTAAATCTTGTATGGAGTGAATGTTACAGAACACTTCACAAGGGTTGTCGGCTTTGTATAAATATTGGAGACCAATTTGCAAGATCGGTTTATTACGGGCGATATAAGGTTATTCCAATTCGTGAGGAAATAATAAGATTCTGCGAAACACTCGGTTTAGATTATATGGGAGCTATAATCTGGCAAAAGGTTACAACATCCAATACTACAGGTGGAGCAACTATTATGGGTTCTTATCCCTTTCCACGTAATGGTATTATAAAACTTGATTACGAATTTATTTTAATTTTTAAAAAAATTGGATCTTCACCTGTTCCCTTAAATGAAATAAAAGTACAATCTAAATTGACTAATGAAGAGTGGAATACATATTTCAATGGACATTGGAATTTCAGTGGAGTAAAGCAGGATAATCACCTCGCTATGTTCCCTGAGGAACTTCCAAAAAGATTAATTAAAATGTTTTCTTTTGTCGGGGACACTATATTAGACCCATTTTTGGGTAGTGGTACAACTTCTTTGGCTGCAAAAAATTTAAATAGAAATTCTGTAGGATATGAAATCAATTCTGATTTTATTCAAAACATAAAAGAAAAAAATGGTACTAATCAAAATGATATTTATGAAACAAGTTATGAGTTTATTATTCAAAATAGTGATATTAATTTTCCCAAAGAAATGGAAAAATTGCCTTATATATTCGTCGACCCACATAAATTAGATAAAAAAATAGATCCAAAGAAACTTCAATTCGGTTCTAAGATTGACAAAAATGGAGGAAATAAACGTGAGGAATTATTTACTATAAAAGAAATCATTAGCCCGGAAAAAATTAAATTAAACAATGATTTAACATTGAGATTACTGGGTGTAAAGGAAAATCCTGAGTTAAGAAGCAAAGCCATTCAATTTATTTCCGAAAAAACAAAAGGAAAACGTGTATTCATGAGATTTGATGAACAAAAATATGACTCTGAAAATAATTTACTTTGCTATCTATACCTTGAAAATAAGACCTTTATTAATGCACATTTAATTAAAAATAGATTAGTTAATATAGATAATACAATTGAATTTAAATTAAAAAATAGATTTTCAACACTTCAATAAAATTCAAAAAATACTATACTAATAATGAAAACAAAAAAATATTCTATGGATTTTGGTAAGAAAGAAAAAGTTCTTAACTACACTTGCCAGGCGTATCAACTTTCGAGACCAAATAAAGTCGGTGCCGTTATGGAATTAATACGAGAATGTCACCCTAAGACAATAAAAGAATGGGAAAGTTGGTATTTTGATAATGCGTCTACCTGTACAAAAAATCCTGAAAAAATCACAAATGGAATTTTAATTGAATTAGGCGAAAGACTTTTTGAAAAAATTACTGAAGTTGTTATTCCTGAATGGCAAGAGGCATTTCGTAGCTTAACAAAACAAGATTGTATTGATTATATATATAATCTTACGATCAATAGAACTTTTGATGGTTACATTCGTGAAAAATCCGTAATTAATGATGGGTTGGCAAAACTATTTCCAGATTTAGTTTTTGAAGAAAGCGATACTGATCTAGACCACTCCGGAGATGTCGATTTTACGTCAAAAGTCAAAGATAAATTGATTGGATTTCAAATAAAGCCGGTTACTGCTAAGCACAGCTTTGCAAATTATTCTCCAACTGAAAGAATGAAAGCTAGTTTTAAGGAATTTGAAGAAATATTCGGAGGAAAAGTTTTTATAATTTTTAGTTTGGATGGAGAAATCGGGAATAAAGAAATTATAGATGAAATAAAGGAAGAAATTAATAGATTGAGTAAATGATATTAATATTTTATAATTATTAATTTATTATATTATCAATTCCTTTTAAGCTTCACTACAAAATTTGCCCCATGCCCGGTTTCTGATTCTACTATGATTTCGCCGCCATGCTCATCCACTATTTTCTTTACTATCATTAATCCAAATCCGCTGCCGCTGCTGCCTTTGGTTGTAAACATCGTTGTGAATAATTTATTTTTCACATCTAGAGTAATTCCCATTCCGTCATCCGAGATTTCAAGTTTTACATAACTGTCTTTTTCGCTGAGTTTTATTCCGATTTCATGATTCTGTTTGTCCTTGTCCCAGGTGCAAGCCTGTATTGCATTTTCGATTAATGTGAGAATAAGTGTATATAATGATTTTTTATCGCCGGAATATGGCTTCAGGTCTTCTATCCTGAGGTTAGTAACAATATTATTGTCTTTAAATTTCCTATCGAATAATTCGATTACTTCAAAGCATAATTTATCTATAGCCACTTCTTCTTTTTCTGGAACTCGTTCTTTTGCAAAATAAAGCATGTCCATAATCAAATGGGAAATCCGTTCTATGTTTCGCTGAACCATCTCCCAGCCTTTTTTGACAGTCAAATCTTTCTTATTCCTGAAACCTGATTCAACCACATACATACCGCCTTCCAAACCGGTAACAATACCTTTTATCGTATGCGCCAGATTTGCGACTAATTGTCCTAAAAGTGTCATTTGTGTTTTTGTGTTCATCAGGTTTGTAATGTTTGTCGACATTTCCATAACAAGAATGATATTGCCGTCATTGTCTGTAATCGGTGTAGCATAAACGAGCATATTAATCGGATTTCCGTCCTTGGAAGATACAATCTCCTCGCTGGAATGAATCATGCCGTCCTCGAAAACCTGTGCTACAGGACATACTTCACATCTTTCTTCTCTTTTTTTATAAACTTTATAGCAATAATCCCCAAGATGACCGCCGAATTCATCTTTGAACTGCTTATTTATATCCATCAGGCGGAAATGCCTGTCCTGAACTGATATGTAGCAAGGTACCTGGTCATAGAGAGCGCGGTATTTTTCCGAACTTTCCTCGAGCTTTCTCTGAAGCCGTTTTGTTTCGGTAATGTCAGTTGCCATTTCCATTATAGCAACAATATTCCCTGTGTCATCATGAACTGGTGCAACATTAACAATAACATTTATCGGGAATCCTTCCTGTGAAAATACTATTTCCTCGCTTTCATGAGTATTTCCATCTTTGAAGACTTTGTCCATAGGGCAGACCTTGCATTTTTCATCACGAAGCTTATAAACTTTATAGCAGTACTCACCTACTTTATTTCCAAATGTATCTCTGAACCGTCGGTTGGCTTTTATTATTTTGTGGTCTCTGTCCTGCAGGGAAATATAACAAGGCACTTCTTCGAAAAGAAGAGCATCCGGTATTTTAAATGATTCGTAGTCCATTGCTTTTATTATTGCAAAAAAGCAAATTTAATTCTTATGCCTGTAATGGTCAAGCACTTTATCCATTATGAGTAATAATTCTTCTTTTACTATTGGTTTTTCTATATAGCCCTCCGGTTTTGGAAGCGAATGTTCGAACTGCAGCTTACGCATATCGTACATACCTGGATTGTCCGGATTGACTCCGCTGATAACCAGCACGGGAATTCCGCTGTTTGCACTATCAGTTTTCAAATCCTTATAAAATTCCAATCCTGAGACACCGGGCATTATCAAATCGAGTGTAATCAAATCAGGTTTATTTGTTTTCAGCAATGTGATAGCTTCTGCCGCACTCGTTGCTTCCAATGTATTATACCCATTGTCCTGGAACAAAGTGGATAAGAATGTAACGACATCAGGCTCATCATCGACAACCATTACAGTGAAAGGAGCAAGCGGTTCAATAATTTTTTCGATAACGGGAACCACCGGTTTCTTCTCCCATACGATAGCATCTGCAACTAACTCACCCACGAGGTTAACCTTCATTCCGAGTTTATAGAATTTAATCAAATCAGTTAAACCGTCAACACAATTGTGGCAGGCAGTCGAGCAAATTTGTGCCCCTGTTGCTTTGAGCTGGTCAGCCTTAATTTTAGCAGTTTCAAGTCTTCGTTTAGCGTATTCAGACATAGACATGGCACCGCCTCCCCCTGTACAGCAGAAATTATCGGCACGGTTTGGGTACATTTCCCTGAAATCCATTACACTTTCTCTGAGCAAAAATCTCGGCTCTTCGGTAATGCCGCCGCTCCTGGCAAGATTGCATGGGTCATGGTACGTAACAGGCACCGGATTTTTAGTTTTATCAAGTTTGATTCTTCCCGATTTGACATAATCAACCATAATTTCAAGAAAGCTGTACATAGGGAATTTCAAATCGCGTGCCGCCCAGTTAGGTGCTTCCCACACGGTTGCCCTGTAACCATGCCCGCATTCGGAAGTAACCAGCATTTTCCCGTTTAATTTTTCGACAGTATCATAAACGAGATTGCCCATATGTGCGCCGAGCTTGTTGTCGCCTGCAAACAAACCAAAGTTGGTATTATCCCAGCCCTTTGTGGAGGACATTGTCCAGGATTCACCCGCAACGTGGAAAATCTTTGCAGCAGCAAGCAAACTCATAGGAGCATATTTTATTTCTCTCGGATTAACAGCAAAAACGATATTGCAGTTTGGCTTGTCGAGGGGGATTTCCGCAGTATCGTCGTCTAACTCTGCTTTGATTTCATCATTCAGCCATTCAATTGTCTCAAGGTAATCTTCATCAGAGATACCCATTTGATTGCCGATTTCCCATTGGTCTTTTGCCACATCTATGACACCTTGTGGAGCATAACCCTGCTCATAAATTATCGCCCTCCCTGTCCGCATCAACAGAGCCTTATCGACACCCATAGGACAATTGAAACTGCATCGGCGGCACATGGTGCAGCTTCCGAAAACTATATCCATCAGTTCCTTCAGGTCCTCATCTTTTTCAAGCTCACCACCTCCAACCCACTTGGGTAGTAGCTTCCCTGTAAAATCATAATACTTCTTATAAAGTTTCCTGACTTTGTCTGCTTTGTATGCCGGAGCCATTTTCGGATCATTAGTAGCAAGGTAATAATGGCAGGATTCCGTACACATTCCGCAATGAACACACACCCCGAATGAAAGAATTGCCTGGCGGTTCATTTTATTTTTAAAAGATTCTGTTGCCTTTTGTGCTTTCTCACTTTTCAAATTAGTTGACATTTTACTATCCAAATTTTATTTACATAATTTTAATTATTCATTATATACTTAAGTGAAATATATTCTCAGAATTAAATTCAGAATGACATTAACATAAAAGTCTTTTTGTAATTTCTAATTATAAATTCTTCTATATTCTGTCTTCCTACTTCGAGCTTCCGCCTTCAGCTCATATTTCTTTCACAAAGTAATCCACTAAGCCACTCCAAGTAATTATCAATTATCATAACTCCTTTCATCTATTTTCTTTCATCTATTTTCTTTCATCTATTTGCTATTATCTATATTCTATCTCAACTTTACTAATAACCCCTTACTTTCGGATAGGTTCCTCTATGCCCAAAATGTTTTCCGAAATAATACCTGGAAAAGGGCCATAAAATATAATGAGACATCTTGCTGAACGGAACATAAATAATTCCTAGAGCAGTCATAGCAAAATATGCGGGGAAAGCCCAGTGATTTTCATTCATATCCATTGCATAAAATGCCACAAAGAACCAAATAACCATCATCGATATTGAAAAATAATCATCGGGATGGCTGATTAATTTATTGACAGGGGAAAAAAGTCTTCTTCCCAATCGAATCAGACCAATGGCGAATGCAATTGCTATACTGATTTTAAATACAAAAATTACAAATGGTATCATTGCCCCTGGTGCTTCAGGTATCATGAAGGAAGCAAGGATAACGACAGCTATCCCTATATGGAAAAATGCAAATTCGAGCCATTTATACCATTTTTTTGTGGTACTTTCCATAGTCCATGGCATGAAAATACAAAAAAATGATGCAGTTATTGCTTTGGTTTCCATCCCTCTTCCGGGAGTTCTCTCTTTCATAGGTTTAAAACTCATTATCCATATAATCTTGATAATATAAACCAAAGCCATAATGGATAATGCAACATACTGAATCTCATGTGTCAGCAACTCTAACATACCAACCTCAAAGTTTATTTTTCAATTTTAATGTGTTGTTTTTTCATTCTTGTTTTTAGTCATTTCATCAAATAACTGTTTAAGAATAAGAGTTTTGAGTAAACTTCAAATTCATAGAATTGATTACAAATTTAATACAATAAATATCCAAATAAAGGCAATTATTAGTTTTTTTTAATCTTTTAATCAATTCGCCGAAACGAGAAATGTTTATCCGGTTTATTTAATTAAAAATCAAAGGAGTAACAAATCAACCTGATGAGTACAAAAAATAATATTTTAACTTCATTTTCTTAATAATAGTGATAATATCATTATTAATGTTAAAAAAAAGTAATGGCAGATTGTAACTTTTGTGTGTAATTTGTGTTATTACAAGATTGAGGCAGATTAATTTTTTATAAATTCGAGGTTCATAATGAAAAAATTCATTAACGCTTGTTTTATAATACCTCCCTTGTTGATTTTGGGTATACTGATTTTCTTGTCCTGTACTAATAATCCTAATAATCCGATTGATGAGCATGTCATTTCCGGTAAAATTGTTGACGAACAAAATAATCCTGTGCCATTTGCAATAATTGATATTTACAGCACTACTTCATCTATAGCAGTTGAATTAGCAAAAGACACAACCGATGAAGATGGCAGTTATTTAATTAATAAACTCCCTGATGACATCAGCAATTTGGTTGTGAGAATAACACACCCTGACTTTCAGACATTTGAGGAAAATCTTACATCATTTAAAAGCAAAAACAAAACACCCTTTATTTTATGTCATGAAGACACATGCAATGGTGCAGTAAGCTTATTTACATTTAATGACAAAGACAGTTCTGCGTTGAGTGATGTAGAAGTGAGATTGTTTCGTACAGGATCATTAATTCGAAAGGCATTGACAAAAGACGGCAAACTTATTTTTACAAAAGTCTGTCCTGGCATGTATATTTTAAGACTCTATAAACCCGGTTTCGGACTGATTTATGATTCAACTTATGTTAATGGTAATGATTCTATTCCTCTTCCATTAAATTATTTCATGGCACAAACAGATACATGCTGTCATGGATTAATAGGAATAACAGTCAAAGATTCGGTTAATGGCAATGTCATTGAAGGAGCATCTGTTTATCTTTGGAGCGGTTCGATGCAGTCCGGATTTTCCAAAACCGATGAAAATGGAAATGTCCTGTTCACTGATATTTGCGAAGGTGATTTTACAATTAAAATTGTAAAAGAAGGATATAATTACATTTATATCACAACTCTCCACATGAATTGCAATGATACGAATTTCAGCACACAATATATGGTCAAAAAAACCAGTTCCGATTCATGTTGTACTGCAGTACTGATTAGCAAAGTAACCGATGCAAAAGATTCATCTGCTATTGAAGATGCTACAGTGTATGTATTAATGCCTGATGGAAAAAAGATTCAGGGAACAACAGACAATAACGGAATATTTACTGCAACCGGTTTGTGTGCTCCGGCTACTTATACGGTCAAAGCATTCAAAGACGGATATAATTATCAATATATGCAGCTAATCTATATACGGTGCGATACAGTTACAATGAAGATTCCCCTGACAAAGAAATCTGATTCTGATTCATGTTGCCACGGAATTGTTGATGTAACGGTGATTGATTCATCCACAGGTAATAATCTGAAAGGAGTTTCGGTAGCATTATATCTTGGCTCGTCAAAAATCGGAATTTATAATTCTGATGCGAACGGTCATGTTTTATTCAATAACATTTGTCCGGGAGATTATACGTTAAAGATGCAAAAAGACGGTTACAATATGAAATATGTAAATTTAAGCATGAAATGCAATGATACGAATATCAGCACACAATATCTGTCGGGAAATAAACAGAATGATTCATGTTGTACTGCAAAAATTAATGTTACTGTTCTCGATTCAGCAGATAATTCACCGATTGAAGGAACAACAGTTTACATATTCAGGACCGGAAGCCAAACAATCCAGGGAACAACCGGCAGCAATGGTGAATTTTCTGCGGTGAATTTGTGTGCCCCGGCAGCCTATACAGTAAAAGTGACTAAAAGCGGATATTCATATATGTATACAAATGTACAATATACAATTTGCGATACAAAAAATTTAACTATTACTTTAATGAAGAAATAAAGATTATTTTTTAAATATTAATTTAATATTTTTTTGGTTATCCGGGGGGATATCCTTAGGGAAGGAGGATAAAATGAGAAATTTTATTACTTGTATTATTGCAATTATAATACCTGCAATAATACCTTCGTATTCGCAATGGTCTGAAGTTAACAACGGATTTTACGGCGGATTGACAACCTGTTTTGTCTATAAAGACGGATTTCTTTTTGCGGGAGCAGAAGGAAGCGGAATTTACCGTTCGTCGAATAACGGAAGTACATGGACAGTACTCAGAAACGGATTACCTTTTATGGGGACACGTGCCATGATTGTAGCAGGTGCAAATATATTTGCGGGAACAAACGGCGGAGGTGTTTATATAACTACCAATAATGGTGACAACTGGAGTGCATCGAATTCAGGTTTGACAAATCAATCTGTACTTTCTTTAATTCAGAAAGGACTTTTCATATATGCCGGAACAACAAACGGTGGATTATATGTTTCAACCAATAATGGTGCAAACTGGTCTCTTGCTAATTCCGGTCTGCCAAATGCAGGTATAAATGAAATAATAAATATTGGGGACAGTTTATATGTCGCAACAAGCAGCGGTGTGTATTTATCGTCAAATAACGGGGCAAGCTGGGTTTCAAGGAGCAACGGTTTGACGAGCACTGATATAAATTCAGTAACTTATGACGGGACAATTTTATATGCGGCTTCACATACTAACGGGGTTTTCATTTCAATGAATAAAGGTGATAACTGGAGCAACTCAAGCACAGGAATTACAAATTTATCGGTGCTTAATTTAAAGAATAATGTTACAAAATGTTTTGCAGGAACAAACGGCGGGGGTGTTTTTTATACACCTGACGGTGGTGTGAACTGGTTCCCGGTGAATAACGGAATGTATAATACTTATGTATTAAAATTATTCATAAACGGTACAAACCTTTATGCAGGAACCGATGGCGGAGCATTTTATACTACCGATGAAGGAGTTATATGGAATGATATAACTAACGGACTGACTAATTCTGAAGTAATACATCTTACGAAAGACGAAAGTAATAACATGTATACCGGCACATACGGCAGGGGTGCATTCAAATCTACCAATAACGGCACCTCATGGTTTGAAATTAATACCGGGCTTGAAGAATTATATGCTTACTCATTAATCAACCAGTTAAATATTCTATTCGCGGGATTATGGAACGGGCAGGTTTGCCGTTCCACCAATATGGGCGGTTCATGGAGCACAATAGTCAATAAAACCGTACCAAGGTCTATGGTTTGGTCATTTGCTTTGATTGGTAGCAATTTATATCATGGGAACAGCCTTAATGGTGTGTATAAATCAACTGATTTCGGCTTGACCTGGAATGCTGTGAACAATGGATTAACAAACACAAATGTGAGATGCTTGACTGCAAATGGGACGAACCTGTTTGCCGGTACGCAAGGAGGCGGTGTTTATTTATCAACTAACGACGGAGCGAATTGGTCGCAGGTGAATACCGGATTACCTAATCTTAATGTGAATTGCCTTACTGCAGGAGGAGCTAATGTTTATGCCGGTACGTCGAGCAATGGTATTTGCGTCAGTACAAATAACGGAACTTCTTGGTTGGTATTAAACAACGGGATGACAAGCCAGGCAAGGTCAATTGCTGTAAACGGCACAAGCCTTATTGCCGCTACACCCAACGGTATATTTTATTCGACAAACAGCGGAACAAACTGGCAGGCAGGAAACAACGGTTTGCTGAATCTGAATTGCTGGTCTTTACTTGTAAACGGGACACAGATTTTTTTGGGAACATACGGTAACGGTGTGTTCAAAGCTAATTCATCAGATTTTTCAGGATTGGGACTCACAACAATTACTACAGGTGCAGTGGCTACACAACTTTGTGCAGGGTCGACTGTAATGGTTCCATATACTTTAACAGGAACATTTAATCCCGGGAATACATTTACTGCTCAATTATCGAATTCATCAGGTAATTTTTCTTTGCCAACACCAATCGGTTCTGTGACTTCTACATCTTCAGGTACAATAACTTGTACTATTCCGCCAAGTATCATTCCAGGTACAGGATTCAGAATTAGAGTTGTTGGTTCGAATCCATCTACAATCGGAACAGATAACGGCTCAAATATTTCAATTAATCAGTTACCTGTCCCGGTAATTAACGGACCAAATACAGTTTGTCAAAATACATCAACGACATTTTCAACTTTGTCAAGTTCTGGACATTCATATTTGTGGGAAGTAAACGGAGGCACAATTACAGGCAGTAACAATCAATCAGTTGTTGTAATAAACTGGACAACATCAAATCCAAGCGGAACAGTAACATTGGTTGAGACTTTGGATGCTTCAGGATGCAGTGATTCTACTTCAAAATTAGTAGCGGTTAATCCTTCACCCAATCCTGTAATTACAGGAGCAGATACTTCATGCAACAGGAATACTCAAATTTATAATTGTGCATATAATTCAGGCCACTCCTATTTGTGGAGTGCAATAGGCGGTAGCGTGGTTAGCTCTGCAAATAATTCAGCCAATATAAAATGGAACACGGGAAATCTTTACGGAGTAGTAAGCGTCAGCGAAACAATCGACGCAACAGGCTGTTCATCTACATCATCGAAGACTGTTACATTACTTCAAATGCCGGCAGCTACAGTATTAGGGACTTTCGATGTATGTAATAAAAGCTATCAGAACTACTCTACAACTTTCTCTGCAAATGATACATATTTGTGGGAAGTAACCGGTGGAACAATAATTGGTAATAATAACCAGGTAAATGCGAGTGTTTATTGGAATACATCGAAACCAAGCGGAACAGTAACATTAATTGAAACTAACTCAATTACACTGTGCAAGGACACTTCTCTTAATATTGTAAATGTTTATGCTTTACCCGCACCGGAAATTACAGGAACAAATTTATCATATACAGACAGCGTAGAGGAATATTCAACAACACCTGTTTTCGGAAACTCATTCAAGTGGTATGTGAAAGGCGGAAGTATAGTCGGTGAAAATAATAACATCGAGACAAAAATCCGCTGGCTGTCTCCACCTTCAGGGACAATTACATTAGTACAGACAGTTGATTCGAGCGGGTGTATAGATTCGACAATTCAGATCGTAACTATAAAACCATTTTCACCGATGTTCACAGGTGCAACAAAGGTATGTGAAAATACAGATGTAACTTATACTGCATCGACTGTCAGCGGCTGTACTTATAATTGGATTGTTACTAACGGTGAGATTTTAGGTGAATCCAATCTTCCAACGATTCGTGTGCACTGGCTTAACCGCGGCACCGGGTTTATATACCTGTTTATGAGGATTGAAACATCGGGTTACCAGGATTCAAGCTTAAGTAATGTTACAATTTACCCGATGCCCCCAGAACCTTCAATAACAGGAGCAAATACATCATGCTTAAATAAAATCGAAAATTATTCGACCCCTGTAGTAAGCGGATTCTCATATAAATGGGAGGCTGACGGCGGGTTCATTGTAAGCGATGAGAATCTTCCAAATGTTCAGGTACGCTGGCTGACAGAACCATCGGGGACTATCACGGTTATTAAATCAATTGAAGGTACAGGTTGCAGTAATTCATCTTATCGAACAATAAGTGTAAATCCTAGCCCTGCACAACCTAAAATACAGGGAGCAATAGAAACTTTAAATGATGCTGACGAACATTATTCAGTTTCAAATAATCCAGGTTCAATTTATAAATGGTATGTTACAGGAGGCACGATAACCGGACAAGATGATACATACGAAACAGATGTTCACTGGGGGGAAGGAACTTCAGGCAACCTGAAATGCATTGAATCTAACTCTTCAGGCTGCAGTGATTCGAATGAAATAACAGTAGCATTGTATATCACCTCAGTCGATGATAATTTTACTTCATCGAATATCAGAATCAAAATAATTCCAAATCCAATCAATACTTCTGCAATAATCGAAATTACTTCGATAGAGCATTTAAATGCAGATATTCAGATTGTCAATTCATTAGGAGAAATAGTGGAGGATTTTGGAAAACAATCGCTGAATGAAGGTGTTCAAAACATTGAGTGGAATGGAAATGACTTGAATGGTCGAGCAATATCGCAAGGAATTTATTTTATTAAATTGTCAGGTAAATTTGGAATATCAGCGAAAAAAATAATGGTGGTAAAATAAATACGGTATTATTGTATAAATAAAATAATCTATAAAGATATTGCCTTAGGCTTACTGATTCACTGATATAATTAGTAATCTCAGTAATTTTTTTTAGTGAATATCCATTCTCTATGTATAAATATAATTATTGAGTGTTAAATTTTAAAAAGGTAATAGTATTTATTAAGATAATGAATATTAAATTTGTAAAAATAAATTCAGATAAATTGGGGGGGATTAATGATTAAGTTTAAAATAATTTTTTTATTTATTTTTATAAGTACAAGTCTATTTGCTCAATGGGAGGCGGACCGCAAGCTATCAACGGCAACGGTTGACGCATCTTTAAATGAGAATATGGGTAAATGTATTGCTGCCAACGGGAATGTAATACATGTTGTATGGGTTCAGTCTACAAGCGGCACAGGTATTTATTATAAACGTTCATCCGATGCCGGATTAACCTGGGGTTCTGATATTAGATTAACCGGAGTTCCAAGTGTATCGGATTACCCATCAATAGCGGTAACAGGAAATTATGTGCATGTCGCATACCGTGATAGTTCCGGTGCTTTGAGAACATCGAACTATATCCGTTCGACGGATGGAGGAGTTACATGGGAAGCACCTGTATCGTTGGGCACATATTTCCTATGGCCCTCAATAGCTGTTGCCGGCAGTAACGTATATATTGCTCTTAACAGTCAATCAGGTGGAAACACGGAGATATGGTGCCGGCGTTCGACTAACAACGGAGCAAATTGGGATTCACCTGTACAAATTTCAAATGCAGCTGGACGTTCGGAAGACCCTTCAATAGCAGCAGGAGGGAATTGCGTCCACATTGCATGGAATGACAACCGTACAGGAATTATGAATACTTTTTACCGCCGTTCGACAAACGGGGGAAATACCTGGGAAGCAGAAGTTCAGAGAACAAATTCCCCGGTTTTTGCTTATACCCCTTCGCTTTCGGTTTACGCAGGAGATGTTGACCTTGTCTGGGGTGACCAAAGAAACGGAAATTATGATATTTACAATTTACATTCTGCGGATTTCGGTGCTACATGGGGTGCAGAAGAAAGACTCTCTTTCGATCCTGCGACTTCTATTAATCCGACTCTTGAAAGGAGTGCATCCAATGTTCATGCTATTTGGACCGGTAATGGATTAACTTATCTACATTCAAGCGACGGCGGAACAACATGGGTAAGCCCAATCACACTTATCAGCGCATCGTCTTCACCGGCATTATCATTTGTAACGGTTACCGGTGATGTGGTTCATGTAATCTGGACAGACCAGAGGGACGGATATAAGGCAGTATATTACAAGAGAAATCCAACCGGTAATGCTGGTCCACCAAGTAATGTTATAAATGTAACATCTGTGCCTTTACAAATGTGTTCAGGCAGTAGTTTCCCGATTCAATACCAGGCAATTGGACAGTTTTTCGATGATAATGTGTTTACTGCACAACTGAGTGACGGAAACGGGAATTTTAATAACCCGGTTGATATCGGAATGATAAATTCATCAGGTTCCGGTACAATCACTGCAACTTTACCGCCGGGTACAATACCTTCATCCGGATACAGGGTGCGTGTAAACAGTAATTCTCCGCCGGCAACCGGCACAAAGAATTTGAATGATATGAGCGTTAATGTATTACCTTCGCCGGATATACTTGGATTATCTGCTGTATGCCAGAACTCGTCACATACTTTCACAACAAAATATTTTGCGGGACATTCCTACGAATGGACAGTTACTGGTGGAACAATCATAGGTCCCGATAACTTATCTTTTATAAATGTAGACTGGACAACATCGAGTACAATAGGCACTGTGAATGTAACGGAGACAATTCTAACTACCGGATGCATTAACAGCGATTCGAAGTCAGTTGATATAAATCGTCTGCCGCTTGCAATTATCCAGGGCGGAACTGTTTCATGCAGAGATAATTTCCAGTCTTTTGAAACTAATACAACTGCGGGTCATTCATTCAAATGGAAAGTTGACGGTGGATTAATAGTCGGGTCAGATGTTGACAGTATGATTGTAGTCTATTGGACAACAACGGAACCAAGCGGTACAATTACTCTAACCGAGACAAATTATATAACGGGATGCATTAAAGAAAATACACATGTTGTGAATGTCATTCCTTTACCTGTCCCATTGATTGACGGTTTGACGAGCGTTTGCGGGAACAGCACAAAGGTGTATTCTACATTCCAAAAACCGGGACATTCATATTTATGGAGAGCTGAAAACGGAGTAATTTTAGGAAGTAACGATTCAAGTGCTATAAACATTACATGGACATCGAATCCGAGCGGAACTGTTACTCTTATTGAAACAGTAGACTCAACAGGATGTAAAGATTCAATCTCGGTTAAAATCGAAATTAATCCTTTACCGGATGTTACTATCACAGGTCCTGATTTGGTTCAGAAAGGAAGTCAGCAGAATTATTCATGCCCTGCTTCCGATATTGTAACTTACAAATGGTATGCATCCGGCGGTGTGATTTTCGGACAAAACAATTTGAGCACTGTCAAAGTAAACTGGGGAAGCACAGGTATCGGATTTGTTAAGCTTGTGTGTACGAACTCAAGTGGTTGTACCGATTCAATACAAAAAGATGTTTCAATATCGAATTTGAGTTTAATAATATCAGGCAATGATGTAGCATGTGAAAGGAATTTTGAATTTTACTCAACACCGTTTGTCTCAGGAAAAGCAAACAGCTGGTTTGCTAATAACGGAACAGTTACAGGAAGCTCGACTGACACTATTGTTAAAATCAGATGGAACTCGGGTTCAAGCGGTTATGTACGTCTGATTCAGACAGTACTGGCTACACAATTCAGGGACACAGCAATCATGAATGTAACATTAAAGCCGTTGCCATTGCCGGTAATCACCGGAAGCGATTCTGCCAAGAGGAGAGAAAATTATACATACACAGCCAATGAAATTGACGGAACTTATCTTTGGAAAATTACAAATGGTGTCATTAACGGACCTGCAAATGAAAGTACAGTCAATGTGAAATGGGAGACTGGCAATATGGGTTACCTGAGAGTGCTGGAAACATCGAATGAAGGTTGCACTGATTCTGCACTGATAAATGTAATTTTGTATGTAAATGCTGTCAATGATAATTTACTTTCAGACAATAATTTTGAAATTTATCCCAATCCATCATCAGGAATAGTCAATTTGGAATTAAATAATAATACACCTGATTATTATGAAATAGAAATAACGAATTTATATGGACAAATTGTAAAGAAATTATATTCGGGAAGAATTGAAGAAGGGAAATTCAAATTGAATTGGGACGGTTCGGATTCGGCTTCCAATCAGGTTTATTCAGGAATATATTTTATTTCTATAAAAAACAGAGAATATAATCTGACAAAAAAAGTTGTGTTAATAAAGTAGATAAAATATAAATTAATAGAATGTAGGGGTACAAAATTTTGTACCCCTTTTTTTTGAAAAATATTTATTTGCAATTCATATTTTTATTAAATTTGAAGATACAACAATACTGAGGTAACTATGAAAAAGTATGTTATTCTGTTTATCTTCAATTTAATAATGTGCAGTTGTCTGAATGCACAAACGCAATTCCATATTCAACCGACAAATGGTCCTTATGGTGGATATATTAGAAGTTTTTGCTCCGACACTAACACTAAAGATTTATTTATCAATGCTGATCATATTTACAAGCTAAATAATACTACAAATGAGTGGGAGAAGCAATTTACAGAGCTTGATACTCTAGAATATTACAATTTTGATATAATATACTCTGATAGAATATATTTTCTTAAATACGTACTTGGACATGATGATCAAGTCTGGGGAGGTGGTTTATTCAGAAGTACTGATAAAGGTAAAAGTTGGAAGGAAGTTGATGATAGATATTTAGATTTTCAGGATATAATATCAACAAAAAGTAAATATATCTTTGGCACAGGTGGGTTATGGGAAACCATTCACAGAAGTTCCGATTATGGCGAAACCTGGGAAGAATGTATAAATGGAATTGATTCAGCGGCTTTAGCAGATGGATTCAGCCAAGTAGAAAAAATTACGGTTGGAGATACAGATTATATTTTTCTGAGAGGATGGGAAAACGGTATATATCGTTCAACAAATTATGGTGATTCATGGGAAAAAATTTCAGACAGTCTTCCTAAATCACAATATTCAACTTTGACAAATTATACTGCTATGACAACAACAACTGATAATAAATTATTTGTAGCGTCAGATGCTGGTATATTCAGAAGCACGGACTTTGGAGAATCATGGTTTAAATTGACTGATGGTATTCAATCATTATCCTCATACGGCATGTATTTTATGAATAGTGACAGTTATGGAAATGTTTTTACAGGAGGTTATAGCAGAGGTTTATATTTACTAAAACAGAATGATACAACATGGAAATCTATCAATATTGGATTAGTTCCAATCTCTACTAATGATTTTTTTATTGATGAAACTCAAAATGGATTTTATGCTGCTACAAATTGCGGTGTATATAAGACAACAAATAATGGAGATAATTGGTTTTTCTATAACGAAGGAATTAAAATTCCAATCGAAGTGAAATGCCTCGCAACAATAAAAGATGGTGGTGTATTTGCAGGTACTGAGAGAAACGGAATTTATTATTCATCAGATAAAGGAAATAAATGGGTAACTGCTAATAATGGAATTTCTGATAGTGAAATTTTTTATATAAATGTTGATTCAAAAGGAAACGTTTATGCTGGAACATATAACAGTCATCTATACAAATCATCAAATAACGGTTCTAGCTGGGATACCCTTAATATAGGGGAATTAAAAAAATATACTGAAATCGAAGACATAGCAATTAACTCAAAGGATTATTTAATTGTTCCTGTTTCTTACTCTCATGTCAATTCACCTATGTATAATAAATTAATTATCAGCAAGGATGGTGGATTAACATGGGACAGCATAGGGTTTAATAATAAATATATTTATAGAGTCACAGTTGATAAAAATGATAATATATTTATTCCTGTTGATTCTTCAATCTATAAAAGTACAGACGATGGCAACTCATGGTATGAGGTGTTCAAATATGAAAAATCATTAAATGCTTCCTGTTTTTTAGTAACAAATGATAATTCAATTTTTCTTGGAACAAGATATAACAGGATTTTTCGAAGCACTGATGGCGGTGAATCCTGGGTGCATTTGACAAAGGATTTGGACAGCAATATCAGAGTCAGTACTTTAGAATCACCTGATATAGAAAATAGAATTATATGTGGTACTTTATATGATGGATATTATATCAGTTTCGATAATGGAGACAACTGGACTAATTATAAATTTCGGGGAATAACAGGAGATGTTCCGTTACAGATTGCACCTCAGGAATTCAACTATTTTGCTTATGACGGCAATGGAACAATGTATGCCGCTACTTACAACGGAGTGTATAAGTGGGAAGATATTACTTCAATTCAGGATTTAAATGATAAGACAAATAATTTTGAAATTTATCCCAATCCTTCATCAGGAATAATCAATCTTGATTTTAATAATAATTCTCCTGACATTTATGATATCGAAATCACGAACTTATATGGGCAAACTGTAAAGAAATTATATTCAGGAAGAATTGAAGAAGGAAAATTCAAATTGAATTGGGACGGTTCGGATTCTGCTTCCAATCAGGTTTATTCAGGAATATATTTTATTTCTATAAAAAACAGAGAATATAATCAGACGGAAAAATTCTTGATTATAAAATAAGTAAAAAAATAAATTAACCAAAAAAAGTAAATATATTTTTTATACAGGAGGATTTGGGGGCACCACAAATGTGGGTCAAATAACTTTCCATTAAACCTAATAAAAGATAATAAAGTCTTATTAAAATAGAGAAGCATTCCAATGCGTCACCATATTATCTTTGGATTTAAATTATGAATATCAATATCAAAAATATGATATTTAAAAAATCCCGTTTTAACAAATGGTTCACAATCCTAGTATTTATTTTGCATTAATCCTGTGAGGTGAACTTATGAAAAAATTCTTGATACTGTTTATTTTTGTTTTCATTTACTGTGCATTTCTGTCTGATTCCGCGAATTCAAGTGATAACAAACCGGCAGCAGGGGTTGAGATTCAAAAGAAAAGTACCTTGTTTGAAGACTCTATTTTTGGTCCCTGGCATACAAGCTATCCTTATCCCTTTAATCCGATTGCAGATCCTTATGCAAAGACTAATCCTGCCGTGTCAACGGGTTATTATTTTGTTGATAACAGAGATGCTATTGACAATGATTATCGTAAATGGAAACCTGTTGCAAATATTATTGACACTAATTATGAAAGTAATTTATGGAGACGGGTTTTATCAGGTCCGCATCAACAGCCTCCGGGTTATTGGCCCCATGAAAACGGTTATGCTTTTTTCAGAAGCTGGAAAACCAAAAACGGCTCGCCTATTTCCGGTTCCTGGTTCGACTATGTAGACGGTAACCCCAATGATGTAGATTCAACAGATGATGCATTTGCCGGTCCTATGCCAATCGGTTTTGATTTCTATTTCAACGGTGTCCGTTATGATAGTTTCTATGTTTCATCAAACGGTATTATTGCTTTAACTAACAGAAGGTATTTTTATAATTCAAATGGTTTAAGAACTCCTCCATCGGGTGGACAGCATTGCTATGACAATATGAGCATGGACTGGTTCGTTGGTCCCGGCGGTGCAACTCCTGCGGGTTATCCCGATAGAGTAACATCACGCAGTATTACAATATGCGATGGCTATGATGGAACACTTGACCCGAATTATGATGATTTCGGATATAATATCGCTGTTTATGAATGGGGAAATTCTCACACTGGACCTAGTCCGGTCGCAAATGGTACAATTTTGCAAAGAGGCGGTTCACTTCACTTATTAAATACAAAATTGCCTGTAATTGCACCTTTCTTCGGTGATTTGCACTTATCCCAATATAATCCCGTAACTAAGAAAGCGGAAGACTGGGGTAAGGTTTATTACAAGAAATCAATATCAGGCGATAGCTTGATTATTTATTTTGTTAATGCAGTTCTTAAAGGTGCTGTTGTTACACCATTGGGTACTTATTATATCACTCCGGATCACAGACCAACTGATGGGGCTGATGCCTATCTTGGTGCAAGTGCACAAATCTGTTTGACTCGTAAGGATAGTACTATAACCATTACTTACGAAAAGTTTGAAGGAATTTTACAATCCAGCAATTACATTGCATGGCGTTCAGACTTCTTATTCAGATGGAACACTACTTGCGGTGTCCGTGGTTTTGCAAGACATTCGAATTTCAATTCGAAAGACCCGACGGCTCCTGTTCCTGCTCTCTGCACCGGTAATCCGTATTACCCATGGACAAATGAATATGAACAAACAACTTATTACTTCGATAAATTCCGCAAAACACAGGAAGACCTTGGTTTTCCCGAGGCATCTGTTGCCGTAAAATTTAAGCAATGGAAGAATGTTATCAGGGTTATCGGTATTAAATATATGCTCAGGCAGGAACTGCCTGAAACTGACCCTGCCTATACCGGTTTATTCCAGGTACAATTAAGTGCTGATAAGGTACTTGATAAAGAACTTCTTGCAGGTCACAGGCAATTAGGTGCTTTACAGCCGGTTGCCTTACTGCAAAACCTGACAAATGATATCCAGGGTCCAAATGGCATTAATTACCAGGAACAGGATGTGGAATTCAGAGCAAGGTTTATGATAACTAACCAGGCAACATTAAGAACAATTTATAACCGTGGGGTGCCGATTAATAATAACTGTTTGTCACTTCCTGACCCGGATCCGGATAACCTTTGTATGGGAGTCCCGAATGTGAAAGTAAGATTTGTGCACGTAACTAATTTCAATACATTAGCTACAACATTAAATCCTTATCCCGGACCAGGCAATTTAAATGGTATTCCTCCTTATGGATATGTGGAAGTTTTCTTCCCTCTGTTTATACCAAATCCGACATTTGTAAATCATATAGGCCGCATGCAAGCGAGAATCATCGCGGAACCAGACTATAATGATCCCCACTTTCCTCATTACGATGACGAATGGCCCTTTGATGATACGGCAAGCACAAGGTTCTTCGTAATGAGAAGAATACCAAACGATGTTACATTTGAAGATGATGTTACGGAATATCATGTTGTACACGATATTAATGGAGCATCTTCACCGATTCCTTCAGTTTTGAAATGGGTATCATTCAATACCGAAGTCGTTAATGGCGATGAAGTTTCCCATCATCCACTTCCCCCAAGAGGCTCGTTCAAAGCTGATAATGAAAGATTGTCCGGAGATTCGACTTTCTACACAAATTATTATATGCAGTCACCTGCTATATTAATGGATAGAAATCCACAGCATCCGTTCCTTCCCGATTGATATGACAAATAAAATCGGTGCAGTACTTTCAATATCGATACAGAGGTCTGTAAAACGTGATGACTGGGAAAGAGGCTTTTGCGATGCTGAATTGGTCGGTTGTGAACAAAGAGTTATCGTTGGCGGTAACTGGGCAGCAACTGTTGGCATCGGCTCAGCAACTGCCGATGAAATTTTAGTCCAATACGCAAAATCGAGCCCTGATGGAGTAAAAGGTATTTGCTGGCTTCATGGAAGCGATTTAACCTGGAATGAATTGCCGCAAGAAGGCGGGGGAAGCGTTACCTGGACCGATGGTCATGCATGTGCTTTAAGACTGTATGGCGGCGGCGGCTATGTTGTCGGTTACAATGATGACAGGATTGGAACTCATTACAACCAGGCATATCCAATGGTTTTCAATTCAGGTACAAGAGAAAAACTCGGTTTAAGAGATAATGTTTATGATGACGGTATGGATTATGAATACCGGAAATTCAATATGACAATACCTGATAGATTCATTGATGCACCGAACGATGGTGCCTATAATTTCAGATTCAGAATAAAAGTTTGGGCTGACGATAATCAGATGATTGGCTCAGTTCCCGGTATCCCTGATGACAATGATCCTTTCTTTGTTGATAATGTCAGGATTCTCATTGCCGGCACTGAATGTGTTGACGTTGAATGTAATTCTGTTCGTGTTCTTTGGCCCTACAGTATTACCCCGGCTTCACAGGCAATTGCTTTACCGATTCGCGTGAAAGTCAGCAACAATACAGGAACAAGTGCACCCTCTTATTGGTTAAAGGTTAGAATATTCAGAGTAATTAGCCAATCTCAGATTGATACAGCTCCGATTTATTGCCGTGTAATAAGCCAATCTTCATTGCATGCAGGTGAACAAAAAGAAATTAAGTTCCCTGATTGGAATGCAAGAAAATCACCTCCCGGACTCTACAGGATTTTTGTTTTTATATTTATTCCATATGATGGTGGAGACTTAGAGCCACTTAACGATACTACATATTGTGATTTCGCAGTTTACTATGGCGATTGCTATAAATACGATCCGGTATATAATAATACTAATGATGTACCCGAAAAAAACTTCGGTGCTATTAATGGTAGAGGTTTGAATTTGTACGGTTTCTCTATGGGTGGTGGTGTTTATGCAGCTACTTCGTATGACCTGCCAAACTACAAGAGAGAATGGGAAGCCGGTAGAGAAACAGGCAGCGGTTCGGGGCAATTTGCAATGAAATTTGAATTGTTCCAGCCGGATACTATTTTCGGTTATAAGGCATTCTTTTCCCCAATTGGTTGTTCATGGAGTGAAATCGTTATGTTGTCAATTTATGATGGAGTTCAACTGCCTTCTAAGATGATTGAAGGAACTGAAGTTGCTAAGAATAGAGGTTTAGATGACCTTAGAGATGAAAAACTATTCTGGGATGAATACGTTACTTATTTACTGCCTCAACCAAAATACTTACAAGCCGGTAGTTACTGGATGACAATATCTCAGCAGGGTGAAACAGGCCTCGAATTGGGTGCATCAAAATCCAGGGTTGGTATGAGAACATTAGACACTTATACCTCTAATCCTCCCGGAGATAGTATGTACCAAAATGGAAGTCAATCCATTTTCCTTCTTTTGGATAAAAACCTGAGAACAGCAACCAGAACCGGTGATCTACTTAACCTTAATGTTTTTGCTTATGAAAATACTAAGGGAAGTAATAAATGGTATCCATTTATGAATACACAGGGTAATCCGGCATACGGCCACCTTGAATACAGAGGCAGGGTACCTGATGCTACTACAACCCCAACGTATACAAGAGGAACATGGATCCCGATGATTGCTCCTTATTTCGGAAACAGAACTTATGGTACAGTGCTTCAATATGAAACATGTCTTGAGATTGATCCTGTTGAATTAACTTCGTTCAATGGACAAGTTCGCGACAACAGAGTTGACCTATGGTGGGAAACAGCGTCAGAAATAAACAATTATGGATTTCATATAGAAAAAGCGGTTTATGGTGTTCATGACAGTTACAAGTGGAATACAATAGGATTTGTAAAAGGTCAGGGAACAACTAATTCAGCTACCAATTACTATTATTCAGATAACAATGTCGAATATGGTCGAACATATCATTACCGGTTGCGTCAGGTTGACCTCGACGGTACACAGTCTTGCGAAAGTTATTCAGGCATAGTTACTCTGACTGTAGACAGAAACGGTGAGATTGTACTCGAACCAAATGCTCCGAATCCATTTAGCAATAATACTAACATTGAATTCTACCTTCCGAATTCAGTTGATGTGAAGATTGATGTTCTTGATATTTACGGAAACGTAGTTAAGACATTAGCTGAAGGCACGTTGAACGGAAGTCAGAAACTTCAGTGGAATGCTACGGATAACAATGGTAACAAAGTATCATCCGGTACATATATCTTTAGATTAGTTGCCGGCGATGAGTTTAGAACCGGTAAGATGACATTAGTACGTTAATCGTAACTAAAGTCAGGAAATGTTAATAAGAAAAATGAATTGTATTTTTACAGTATTAAGTACAAGAATAATATTCGAGCGGAAAATTTTATTTAGATAAAAAAATCAAATAAAAGATAAATTAGAGTTTTAGAATGAGCCCCGCATTAATCCGGGACTCATTTTTTAATAAATTTTAAATTAGTAATTAGTCATTAATAATTAGTAATTACCTGTCACTTCTGCTCCGGTTTTTGATTCAGTGATTTCAAAAACGGAGAAATCAAATCAATCGGAATCGGGAAAATAGTAGTCGAATTCTTCTCAGTTGCGATATCAGAAAGGGTCTGCAGATAACGCAACTGCAAGGCTATCGGGTGCGATTCGATGATTGTTGCCGCATCAGTCAACTTTTGCGATGCCTGGAACTCGCCGTCGGCATTGATGATTTTTGAACGTCTTTCTCGTTCGGCTTCCGCCTGCTTAGCCATAGCCCTCTGCATCTCAATAGGCAAATCAATTTGTTTTACTTCGACAGTTGTAACTTTTATACCCCAGGGTTCGGTGTGGTCATCGATGATTTCCTGGAGCTTCTTATTTATGCGGTCGCGTTCCGAAAGCAATTCATCCATATCCGACTGACCGAGTATGCTTCGAAGTGTTGTCTGGGCAATCTGGTTAGTTGCGAAGAGATAATTTTCTACACTGACTATTGCTTTGTCCGCTTCGACAACCCGGAAGTAGAGCACGGCATTCACTTTGATAGATATATTATCTTTTGTAATCACATCCTGCGGCTGGACATCCATTGCTACAGTTCTCAGGCTGACTCGAACCATTTTATCAATGAATGGAATAAGAATAATCAAACCGGGACCTTTAACACCGATAAGCCTTCCGAGACGAAAGATGACTGCTCTTTCGTATTCCCTTAATATCTTTAATGAAGAAAAAATCACAAGCGCAATAAAAGCTATAAAAATTAAAAATGGTGCTGACATAAATTCCTCCGAGTTAATGTTATTGAATATTTGTTTACATTTTAATTAATCTATATTTCAAAATTTATATTTTTTTCACTTTTAGTAGTAATGCATCGACTGCTACAATAATAATTTCATCACCCTGCCTGATAGTATCATCAGAAGCGGCTTTCCAAATTTCGCCAAGCACTCGTACATTACCTCTTGATGAAGAAGATATGTCCGCGAGGGCAATACCTTTCATACCCAAAAGGGCATCATTGCCTAAGGTTTTCTTTCTTTTCTGTGCTTTCAGTCCGAGTGCAACAATGAAAATAAAGAATAAAGCAGTAAGTACTGTTCCTGTAATAATAGCGTCCATAGAAATTTTCATAAACTCAAATGGTGAATCAATTAGCATTAATGAACCGAGAA
>JACRLY010000050.1 GCA_016219595.1 Ignavibacteriota bacterium
CATTGGATTGAGTTCAATTCCTCTTGTGTACATTGCTTCTGCTGTTTTCAAATCATTTTCAGCGAAATAAGCCTTGCCCAAATCAAGATACCCCCTGGGCTTCAACGGATAAATATCAGTCATATGGCTCCAGAATGTTTTCCTGTTTTCAAAATTCTCTGCATATACATAAGAACGTACTCCAAGTGTAATTAGGATTACAAATGCAGGAACAAGGAAAGCAGGTTTTTTAAAATCCACCTTCAAATCTTTCAGAATTTCGATTAAAATTATTATGATTCCCAACATGGGCAAAAACGCACGGTGCTCTGCATAATCGAAGAAATCGTCTACATAAATTATCCTGACAAGGAAAGTTGGCAATAAAAATAATGCAAACCAAATAACACCGAAAAATGCCTTATTTTTATCTAATTTTTTTGATTTTATAAGGTAGACTGTGATTAATATTATGACAATAATTCCTGTTATAATAGAAAACAACTCGAAGCTTGATAGAGCTATCATTTTCACTGGAAGAAATATTTTACCAACCATTGCAGGAAGTGTCGGCAGATTTTTTAATATCGGATTCAATCCGATTTCATCAGGATTTTTTACATTTTCAATTGCTTTAAGTCGCATGAAAAACCAAATAAATCCCACTACCAGCCAGCCTGTGCCTGCTATTATATATTTTGTCCTGAAAAGATTTTTTTCTTTCCTGAAAAAAAATACGAATGCTATACAAACCGCAGGAAAAACGAATGCTATTTCTTTAGTATAAATACTTGCAGCAAAAAACAATAAATGTAATGGCAGTAAAATCATTTTCCATTGTGTATTTGCTTCTATATAAAAAAGGAACAAAATAAAAGAAAGCGCCACAAAAATTGTTATCATTGAATCATTTCGCCCCGAAATCCATGCCGCAGAAGGTGTTAGTATAGGATGAATCAATATAAAAAAGCCAAAAAATATAGATGGAATTAACGGGTACTTTAATTTTATTAATAATAGAAAAACGAGACATGATGCAAGTAAATGAAAAATAAGGTTCGTTTGATGATATACCCAGGGTTCCATCCCGCCACGTACAGCATCCAAAATAAAGGATACATTCAGCATTGGACGATAATATGTTGTTCCTACGGTTTTTTCAAATGATGTTTTTATATTATTAATATCGCTGTTGAATCCGTAAAAGTTATTTACGAATATATTGTCATCACAAAATACCAGGTTATATTTAAGCACATTGTTATAAAGTATAAAACCTGCTATTATAATAAGTAATGCAGAGCCGGCAACGATAAAAACTTTTCTCCAGTCTGTTTCTGTCTTAATATTTTTTTGTTTTACTGCAGATTTTGAATAATCGGCAGACCCCTTTTTCCTGCTTTGATTCTTTTGCAATGAATTTTGTTGTTTATTTTCCTGCTTTTGATAACTTTTCTTTTTACTCATAAATAATAATATAATAACCAATAAATCAAGCAAAAATAAATATTATTTTCCAATTTGACCGAACGAATTTGAGTTAAAAATAAATTTGATTAATTTTGCCGATTGTAAATTTATTATTGAATGAGTAATTAAATTGAATCTGACATTTATTTTCTTTGGAATTCTTGGCATTTTGGCTATTGGAAGCGGTATCGTTACCATAAGCAGTAAAAATCCTGTAACATCTGCTATATCACTCGTATTTCTCTTTTTCATGCTTGCCGGGCTTTATCTTGTTTTACAGGCACAATTCATTGCAGTAATCCAGGTGCTTGTCTATGCCGGGGCAATTATGGTTCTGGTTATATTTGTAATAATGCTTCTTAATCTTGGCGATGAAGAAAAGATGAAGGAGAAATTTAATACCCGGAAAGGAGCAGGATTTCTTCTCGGGGCTATATTGCTGATGCAGTTAGCCGTAGTTTTTATGGCTCAGCCGTTTGGCGTCAAAAAAGCTTCTGCCAGTTTGAACCAGGGAACAATCGAATTTATTGGCAAAGAGCTGTTCAGTAATTATTTATTTCCTTTCGAGGCGATTTCATTATTGCTCCTGGCAGCTATTGTTGGAGCAATTATTTTAGCAAAAAGAAAAATTGATTAACGGAGAGACAATGGAAACAATACCTTTAGAATATTTTCTCGGTATATCGGCAATACTTTTCATAATTGGTGTTATCGGAGTTGTTACAAGGAGAAATGCTATTATTATATTTATGTCAATAGAGATTATGCTGAATGCCGTTAATCTTACATTCGTAGCTTTTTCGAGGTATATGAATGATCCGGCAGGACAAATCTTTGTTTTCTTCGTAATGACTGTTGCTGCTGCTGAAGCTGCTGTGGGGCTTGCAATCGTGCTGTCATTATTCAGAAACAAACAAACAGTTTATGTTGATGAAGTCAACATTATGAAATGGTAACCGAATAAAATTTTAAATTTTGAGTTATAAATTTTAAATTGAACCTAAAAGTTTAATTCCCGGCAGGAAAATAATATCTCTATCTTCTTTATTTTTTAAATGAAATTTTTATTATTTTTAAATTTAATTAATAAATGTTATGTCTATAATTACGATTAATCCAGCGACAGAAGAAATACTGAAAGAGTATGATGAATACACTTATGAAAAGATTGATAAAACTATTCAACTAGCAAATCAGGCTCACGAAAATTGGAAAAATACTTCTTTTTCAGAGCGTTCAAAATTAATGTTCAATGCTGCATCAATTCTCAAAAGCAAAAGAAATGAATATGCTGAATTGATGGCTCTCGAAATGGGAAAACCTCTTGCACAAGGTCTTGCAGAAGCAGATAAATGTGCATGGGTATGTGAGTATTATGCTGAAAATGCAGAACAGCACCTTAAAGACGAACATATCAAAACTGAAATGACAAAGAGTTACGTAACATTCAATCCTCTTGGTGTCGTTCTTGCAATTATGCCATGGAATTTTCCATTCTGGCAGGTATTCCGCTTCGCCGCTCCTGCTCTTATGGCTGGGAACGCTGGAATACTCAAACATTCCAGAAACACAATGGGCTGTGGAATTGCAATTGAAAATATATTCAGAGAAGCAGGTTTTCCTGAAGGATTATTCGCAAATCTTGTTGTCGGCTCTTCAGTCATGGATAAAGTTATTGAGCATCCACTTATTCAGGCAGTAACATTGACAGGGAGTACACCTGTCGGACAGCAGGTTGCAGCAAAAGCAGGTTCACTGATTAAGAAAACAGTAATGGAACTCGGTGGCAGCGACCCCTACATTATTTTGGAAGATGCTGATTTGGAGCAATCAGCGGAGACTTGCGTCAATGCACGTCTAATCAACAGTGGTCAAAGTTGTATTGCAGCAAAACGTTTCATTGTTGTAGAGTCTGTTCTTAAACAATTTGAGGAATTGTTTGTAGAGAAAATGAGAACGAGAAAAATGGGTAATCCATTTGACGCTGATGTAACAGTTGGTCCGCAGGCACGAAAAGATTTACAAATTGATTTGCATAGACAGGTTACTGAAAGTATTTCAAAAGGAGCCAAGCTTCTGCTTGGTGGCTACATTCCCGAAGGTAAGGGATATTTCTATCCGCCAACAGTTTTAACAAATGTTGCAAAAGGAACTCCTGCATATAACGAGGAATTATTTGGTCCCGTTGCAGCGATAATCCCTGCTGAAAATGAAACGAAGGCAATAGAAATTGCAAATGACACAATCTTCGGACTCGGTGCCGCAGTGTTCACAAATGAATTGGAACGTGGTGAAAGAATTGCATCAAAAATGCTGAATGCAGGGTGTTGTTTTGTCAATGAATTTGTAAAATCAGACCCTCGCCTTCCCTTCGGCGGCATAAAGCAATCCGGCTATGGCAGAGAACTTTCCCACTTCGGCATCAAAGAATTTGTAAATATCAAAACCGTGTGTGTGAAGTAAAATGTCATTCTGAACCTGGTTCAGAATCAATTGTCTGAACAGGATTAAACAGATTAAAGGATTACAGGATTTTTTTTTAACACAAAGCCCACAAAGTTTATTACAAAGCACACAAAGAAAGAATGTCATTCTGAATTCATTTCAGAATCTATAGCCAAAACCACATCAACTTAATTCCTCCCTTCCTTGAGGGAAGGTTATTGTAAGTTTAAAAATACCGCATTCTTTTTAATATTGTTCAGACACTTTGCAGTTTTTTAATAATTCCATACGCTCTGAATTATAGAATAATATTCAATATAATTTTAATTGATAATTTATTTTATTAAATTGAATGAAAAATGATAAGAATAAAATCAAATGAAATTACCTGTTGATGCTGAAATAAGTGATGATAAGATTGTTAATTATCTACTTAAAAACCGATTGAAAAATGATAAGTCCGGTTTCTTAAATAAGGCAGGTTATAATCAATCAAATTATCATAAGCTTATCGAAGATATTAGAAGTCAGATATTACCTTTGGATGCTGAATTTCAGCGTGAAAATCCTTATGGTAAAATATATTCAATTCAGGGTAGTTTAGATACTCCTATGAATAAAAAATTATCAATAATAACAATTTGGTTCATAGAATATTCGTCAAATAAAACGAAGTTTATAACTTTATATCCGTCAAAGGAGAAATAAATATGAAATTCAAATTATATACTGAAGTCAAACTTATATCTGACATAGCAGGCACTTTATTCAAAAAAGGTGATGTTGGAACTATTATTGAGCATTACGAACCAAACACAACTATAAAAGAACATGGCTATACACTGGAAATGTTCAATGCACTTGGTGATACTTTAACTACGATTGATGTTAGTGAATCCCAAATCAAAGCAATTTCAAATAATGAATTATTTTCAATCAGAACTCTTGAGCCTGAATTAGCTTGAATTTGTAAAATCAGACCCTTGCCTTCCTTCGGCGGCATAAAGCAATCTGGCTATGGCAGAGAGCTTTCCCACTTCGGCATCAAAGAATTTGTGAACATCAAAACCGTGTGTGTGAGGTAATGTCACCCTTTTGTCAAGCTGAAATCGTTTCAGAATCCATTGTCTGAACAAGATTAAACAGATTAAAGGATTGCAGGATTTTTTTTAAACACTAAGACCACGAAGAAAATACACAAAGAACTCGAAGAAATATTTCACGCATAGCCTCTGAATGCAGAGTTTTTTGGTTATATAGAGCCAAAAAGGTGCAGATTTGTGCATCCGGAGCAGATTTGACATCATTTTCATTTTTTCATTTTTGAAGTGGATATATAACTGAAAAGTTGAAAGTTTGTAAAGTTATAAAGTTTATAAAGTAAGAAATAAATCCCCCTGAATCCCTCCTTCGACTTTGCTCAGGACAGGCACTTTGTGAAAGGGGGCAACACACCCCTTAATCCCCTCTCGAGAGGGGAAACCGGCGAAATCAAAGAACATGCGGTGCAAAGATAAGGATGTGGGAGTGATATGTCAAGAAAACGGTTTTAAAATGATTTTAAAATGGTTTGGAAAAATAATTTTAAAAAATTTCATTAAAATCTTGAAAATTTACTAGAAATATAAAATTTAACATCGATTCATTTTTTATATAACTTGTAGCCTTCGGTGAAATCCAGATTCCCGAAGTAACCCTCACTGTTTATTTTTAGAACAGCAGAGCTTGTAGAAAGATAAATAAAATTTTCATGCTCGTCGATTTCGAGCGTCGTTATAGTCACCGATACGATGTTGTCTTTGATTGTCCCGTCAAATGAGAACACCCAGTCTCCCGTGCTCCCGTGCAGACTGTCAATTCTCGGACACCATTTTAATTCTTTGTAAAACGTGGTATCGTTTTCAAGGTAGGACTGAAAGACGTCGACAGATACCTTCCTTGATACATCGTTGCTGCTCCCGCATGTGAACCAAACAGTAGCCTGAGCTAAACTCGCGAGAAGAGGGAGAAGTAAAATCGAAATAAAAAAAATCTTTTTCATAACTTTATCCTCAGATTTTTAATAAAAATGAGAAAATAAATTATCTATGGTTAATTTTTTATAATTTCTTTTCTTTTATCATCCTGATACCATCATTAATTTGCCATCTAATACGTTCGTGAGTAAGAACATTTACATGATGAATACTATTTATAATTATGTAGCCGAACTTATTTTGTTCTATCTTATTTTTAATATCCAGATTAATATTTCGCATATTTTCTCCTTTAATTAGTATTAATATAAAAGTCATAATCACTATAATTATTTCACTGAAATAATTTTTATTTCATCTCTTAAATCTTCATAATTTTGTCCTTCATAACAAGTTGCTTTACCTGTTAATGAAACATCATAAGGAACAGTCTCGTCATAATCAATATCAACATTAATAATATGTTGTTTTTTATATATGATTGTTTCATTAGCATTGATTATCAATTTAAAAGTAATTTTTGAAATATGACACGAAGATATATTAGTAAATTTAATTTTTACTTTTTCAATACAATCATCAAGAAAATTACCTTTTTCATCTTTACAGAAATACCAATAATCAACTGAACCCCAGACCCAATCCACACACTTTTTTCCTTTTTTTTGGGCATAATCATCATTTTGAAATGATAGAAAGCAGACAAGAAAAAAAATAACAAAATATTTTATTATAATCTCCTTTGAATATTTTGAATTTCCTCAATTTCATTTCTAATAAATATAAAACAATTGCTGATTTCTAATAATACTTGTTTTATATCTTTATCTATAATGTTTGGGTTATTGTTTATTTGTTGTATAAGCCCAATAATTCTATCAATTGGATTATTACTAATTTGGTTTGGAGTATTTTTCATAATTACTTACATCCTTATTAAACAATATTATTTCCTATCTCCCTTAACATATTTTGTGTCAGAATATAAACCACCATTATCATTAATTTTCATTTCTCCCCAAGAACCATCAAAACTATTATTAGTTTTCATTGTAATAGCTAAATGATAGGTCCATCCTTGATTATCAGTACTCATTGTATTAACCATATTATTAAAAAATTGTAAATTATCAAAGATAAAATCATTCCAATACAAAATGTTGTCTTTTACAATAATTTTTACTATCGTGTCTTTTTCTAATAATTTATATTGAAAATCTTTGTAAAATTGTACTAGCCAAACTCCTTCAATATTTGTACGTGAATCAACCGGTTCTAAGTTTTGATTACAACAAGTAATAAAGAAAATATTAACTAATAGGAAAATATAATAAAAATATTTATTAATCATTTTTCAGTTTTAATCCATACAATTGGTTAACATAATCTAATAAAAATTGACTTCTAATTTTCTGATAAATTTCGAACCTAAAAATTCTCCAGAAATGAAAACTATAAACTTGTTCTTTATAAGGGGGGAGTATCCCTTCAACATAAAATTTTTTACTTACTTCATTCCATATATTTTTCATAGGTTACCTTCAAATAACACATATTTAAACAAATTTAGTTAAAATTAAATCTATTATCAATAAGTTTTTGTTACAGTCAGGGATTGGTTTTATACTCTTATAGGGTTATGCTTGTTTCGACGAGCTCAGCATGACAATTTTATTGTTTAATATATGATTGTTGGATTGTTATATAATCCCTACGGGATAAGGTTGGGTGCAATGATTCTGTTTTTCTACTAATGTTTAATCCCTAACGGGATAAAAATTGTGATATTGATTTAGTACACCTACCCAAACCCTTCCTCAAGGAAGGGAGATTCTTCGCTTCGCTCAGAATGACAACAATAATTCAACATTCAGAATTATTTTTCAATATTCTCAAGCAAAATCTCCGATACATCCTGAACATGAACTTTGTCTTCGAGATTTAATGTTTTAACGCCATCTGTAAGCATAGTCAGACAGAAGGGACAATTCGCTGCAACTGTATCTGTACCCAGCGAAACTAATTCTTCAGTTCTTTCAATATTGACACGTTTTCCTTTTGTCTCTTCCATGAACATCTGCCCGCCGCCTGCACCACAGCATAATCCCTTAGAATGATGCCTGTGTGCTTCCTGGATTTTAAATCCTTTGATTGACTCAATTATTTCCCTCGGCTTATCATAAATATTATTATACCTGCCAAGGTAACAGGAATCATGGTATCCGATTTTTTTGACTTCGTTACCATTCTTAAACTTGAATTTATTTTGTTTGATTAAGTCAAGTAAAAACTCAGTGTGATGAATGACTTCATACTTTGCACCAAAATCGGGGTACTCATTTTTGAAAGTATTAAAGCAGTGCGGACAAGTCGTAACAATTTTTTTCACTTTATAATTATTCAGTGTTTCGATGTTCGATTTAACAAGCATGTCTGCAAGATATTCGTTGCCTGTTCTCCTTGCCGGGTCACCGTTGCATTTTTCTTCATTACCGAGAATACTGAAATTTATTCCTGCAATTTTCATCAGCTGAGAAAAAGCCCTCGATATTTTGATTGCCCTGTCATCAAAGCTTCCTGCACATCCAACCCAGAATAGCACATCAAATTCGGGATTTTCTGCACATGTTTTAATATCTAAACCCGATGCCCAATCAGTTCTTTGTGAAGCTGAAAATGCCCATGGAGAGCCGTTGTTTTCGAGGTTAGAGAATGCCGATTGCAATTCAGGAGGAAAATTTGATTCCATCATAACAAGTGAACGCCTCATTCCGATAATTGCAGGCACGTGTTCAATAGTAATCGGACATTCCTGCATACATGCACCACAGGTTGTGCATTGCCAGAGTGCCTCTACACTTTCATAATCACCGACAAACTTTTTATTCAATAATTCATTTTCTTTTTCAGTCAATTCAGCTTTTCCATCTGCTGATTTCATCTGCTTTTTCATGATTGGTGCTTTGTCCAGAGTCCTGTGCCTGATTTGAACGATAATCTCTCGCGGGCTCAGTTCTTTCCCTGTGATGTGAGCAGGACAAACACTCGTACATCTTCCGCAGTGAGTGCAGGAATAGCTGTCCAGAACTGATTTCCAGGACAGGTCTTCGAAATCTACGACACCGAATTTTTCAATACCTTCCTTTTCAAAATCTATCCTGTCAACTTTATTTGTTGGCTCATAATTTGAAAAATATACATTAGGAATAGATGTATAAACATGAAAATGTTTTGAAAATGGCAGATAATTAGCAAAAGCAAGAATAAGAACTATATGTACCCACCAACTGATATGGTAAACAGAATTTACCCATGAATCAGGCAGTATTCTGATTATAAACACAGAAACAGGGTGCATCCACTCATGAGAGGGATACATGAAATTCATAGTAGAATTGTAGAGCAGTAATGCTGTAACGATAAAGAAAATTGATAGCAGAACAATAAGTGCATCTTTGATTTCTTTTGAATCATTTGGCAATCTCTCAACTTTAATGATGAATCTTCTTATTAAAGAAATAAGTATAGAAACGAAAACGATAAGGCAAAATATTTCTGTCGAAATAGTAATGACCGGGTAAAAAGGTCCGAACCATGACAATGAAAACTTCGGATATATTCCCTGAATAACGGCTTCTGCCGCTGAAAAAAGAAGCATCAGGAATCCCCAAAAAATACCTGCATGGATAATGCCGGCAAGTTTGAACCTGAAAATTCTGCTTTGCCCGATTGCTACCTTTAACGTATGGATAATTCTTTTCCAGGGATGGTCGCTCCTGTTCTCAGGTTGAGCCAGTTTGACGTATGACAACAAACGGAGAATATTCCGTAGGAAAATTGAAACTGAAGTAATAAGAATAACAATAAATATAATTTGTTTTAATTCCATAACTGTAATTTATATAATTATTAACATGCTGAACATTGACAAATAACAGCTTTTCATGTAGAACAAAGATAAAAAAAAAATTATAATTTCAAACTTATTGTGTAACCCAGTGTTGCATTAAATATATGATTTTATTATTCCAATCAATTTGAAAACAATATTTGATATTCTGATTATTTTCATTATTTTTGAATTTAACCATTTGGTTAAATTATTTAGTTAAAAATTAGAAACGTTGAATAAATTATAAAAATGAAGGTTGTCGAAGTAAGAGGATTAACGAAAAAATACGGTAAGAAAACTGCCATAAGTAATCTGTCATTCGAAGTTAATGAAGGAGAACTTTTCGGTTTTATAGGTCCTGACGGAGCAGGAAAAACCACTCTATTCAGGATATTGACAACCCTACTTTTGCCAAATTCCGGCAGCGCTAAAATACTCGGGAAGGATGTTGTCAAAGATTATAAATATTTGAGAAATCACATTGGTTATATGCCCGGAAGATTTTCTCTATATATGGATTTGACAGTTGAAGAAAATCTTCGCTTTTTTGCTTCAATATTCAATACGACTATCGAAGAAAATTATCAACTTGTTAAAGATATTTATTCTCAAATAGAACCTTTCAAAAAAAGGAGGGCAGGGCAATTATCTGGAGGTATGAAGCAAAAATTAGCTCTATCTTGTGCCTTAATTCATAAACCGAGATTGCTTGTACTCGACGAACCAACTACGGGAGTAGATGCTGTATCCAGGAAAGAATTCTGGGAAATGCTTAAAAGATTAAAAGAGCAGGGAATTACAATTATTGTTTCCACACCATACATGGATGAAGCAGTACTATGTGATAGAATTGCTTTTATTCAGAACGGTTCCATATTAGATATTAACACTCCGGCTGGAATTATTTCTGGATATAAGAAAAAATTATTTTCGATTGAAACAATGAGAAAATATAATGTTATAAAGATTCTTGAAACTTATGAATACAAAGATTCAGTCTTTCCATTTGGGGATTCAATACATTATACCGATAAAAGAGAATCAATTAATAGTGAAATATTAATAGATTACCTGCATTCTACCGGAATAAATGACTGCAGTGTTAGCGAAATTGAGTCAGGGATTGAAGATGTTTTCATGTCTTTAATAAAAGAAGGAACTGATGGACAATAATCACAAAGTAATAGAAGTTACTGACCTGACTAAAAAATTTGGAAATTTTACTGCTGTTTCACAAATTACTTTTGACGTGAATGAAGGAGAAATTTTCGGATTTCTCGGAGCCAACGGAGCGGGTAAAACAACTGCAATGAAAATGCTGACAGGATTATTATCACCGACTTCAGGGAAAGCAAAGGTAGCAGGATTCGATGTTTACAAACAATCGGAGCAAATCAAAAAGCATATTGGTTATATGAGTCAGAAATTTTCACTTTATGAAGATTTGACTATTGTGGAAAACATAAGTTTTTATGCTGGAATTTATGGCTTGACTGATGAACAAATAAGCGAAAAGACAAATTTTCTACTGAAAAAACTTGACCTTGAAAAATCAAGGAATGAGCTAATTAAATCTCTTCCGCTTGGGTGGAAACAAAAACTTGCTTTTTCAGTAGCAATAATACATGACCCCGGTATAGTATTTCTTGATGAACCGACAGGAGGTGTTGACCCCATCACCAGGAGGCAATTCTGGAATCTAATTTATGAGGCATCAGAAAATAAAAAGACAATTTTTGTTACGACTCATTATATGGATGAAGCTGAATATTGTGACAGGATTTCAATCATGGTTGACGGAAAAATCGAAGCACTCGATTCCCCGGTGAATTTAAAGGAGAAATATTATTGTAAAAGTATAAATGAAGTTTTTATTCATCTTGCCAGGAAAAATAAGAATCAGTGATAATGAGAACATTTGCTAATTTCATATTAAAAGAAGTATATCACATTACTAGAGACTGGAGGTCACTTATAGTTTTGATTTGTATTCCAGTTATCCAGCTTTTTCTTTTCGGATATGCTATACGTACAGAACTTAATGAAGCTGAAATATGCATAATTGACCATTCAAAAGATTATATTACTCAGGAAATAACAAATAAACTTATTTCATCAGGTTATTTCAAGCTCAATGCCTATATAGAAAATGAGAAGCAAATTGAACATTTATTTAAAAACGGTTCAGTGAAGGAAGTTATTATTTTCGAACAGCATTTTGCGAAAAAATTGGAAAAAGAAGGTAAAGCATCTATAATGTTAGTGGCTGATGCAAGTAATCCTAATATCGCTACACTGGTTACTTCTTATACTTCTTCGATTATCAGAACATACCAGCTTGAATTAAATGCTAAAGCCATAAAGGCAAATACCCTGATTATCCCCGAAGTTAAAATGATGTACAATCCTGAACTAAAAAGTGTTTATATGTTCGTTCCGGGATTAATAGCATTAATATTAATGCTTGTATCGGCATTGATGACATCAATTGCGATTACCCGAGAAAAAGAAATGGGGAGCATGGAAGTGCTATTAGTTTCTCCTTTAAAACCACAGATGATTATTATTGGGAAAGTAGTGCCTTATGTCATTATTTCATTCTTCAACTCATTGACTGTTCTTGCTCTCTCGATTTTAATTTTTAAAATTCCATTCGAAGGGAGTTTTTTGTTATTCACTTTCGAAAGTGTACTTTTCATAATAACAGCTCTTGCATTAGGAATTTTAATTTCGACAATTGCAAATTCTCAATTAGCGGCAATGATGATGTCGCTTGGCGGCTTACTGATGCCGACTGTATTGTTATCGGGATTCATCTACCCAGTCGAAAACATGCCTTTGCCTCTTCGCAACACCTTTGCCACCTGCTATTCCTATATCGGCTTCTTTTGCTTCCCCCGGACCGTTTACAACACAACCGAGTAGTGCAATCTTCACATTTTTCTTCACATTTTTCAATGAATCCTCGAGCTCTTTAGATATTTTGAATAAGTCAACATCCAACCTTCCGCAAGTAGGACATGAAATGATTTCAACTCCTCTTTGAGCTAAACCTAATGAACGGAGGATTGACTTCCCTACTTCTACTTCTTCTTCAGGTTCTGCTGTCAGTGAAACTCTAATCGTATCGCCAATTCCTTCAGCAAGCAAAGTACCAATGCCAACAGAGGATTTAATCGTGCCGATTTTCGATGAACCTGCTTCAGTTACGCCCAGATGCAATGGAAAATCCGTTTTTTCAGAAAGCATCCTGTAGGCATCAATCATTAGAGGAACGCTTGTTGATTTAACAGAAATGATAATATTATCGAATCCGAATTCGGAGGCTATTTCTACATGCCTCATAGCACTTTCGAATAGTGCTTCGGCAGTAGGAAATTTATATTTTTCGAGTAAATCTTTTTCTAATGAACCTGAATTAACCCCAATCCTGATTGGAATTCCTCTCTCTTTGGCAGCAGTAAGCACTTGTTTGATTCTGTCTTTAGAACCTATGTTTCCCGGATTGATTCTAACTTTGGCAACGCCTGCCTCAATCGCTTTTAATGCAAATATGTAATTAAAGTGGATATCAGAAACGATAGGCACATCCACACTTTTCACGATTTCACCGATTGCATCAGCTGCTTCCTGTTCGTTGACTGTAACCCGAACAATGTCAGCTCCGGCACTCTGGCATCTTTTAATTTGTTCGACGGTAGCTTTTACATCGGCAGTTTTGGTTTTGGTCATTGTTTGCACTGCAACCGGAGAATCACCACCTACCGGAATGCTCCCGACCATAACCTTACGTGTTGTCTTACGTTTTATATTATTTATAATAGAACTTGAATTATTCATAATTCCAAAAAAAATATTATTGACAAATCAACTATTTAATTTTCTGGCTCAATTCAAAAAGAATGTGCTTTTCCCTGTCGGTCAGGTTCTGGTATCCGCTTGCAGAGATTTTATCAAGAATTTCATCTATTTTATTTTGAGTAATTTCTTCGCCGTTAATCACCATTTTCGATTGAGGCTCCTGCTTGACTTCAGGTTCTCTTTTAAACCAATTTGATTTATAAACTTTCGATTCCTCATTATAAATATTCCCATGGGCTTCCTGTTTCGGTTTTTTCGAAAACAGCCTGTATAAGCCTATAGAATCGCCAATTTTTAAAAGTAAAAAACCTGTTGCTGCACCGCCGAGATGGGCGAAATGTGCAACACTGTCCCCGCTGGATGAAAAACCCATCAGCAATGATATTCCCGCATAAATCAACACAAAAAATTTAGCAGGTATTGGTATAAAAAACGGGAACATGAATATTGGTCTGTTCGGAAAAGTCAAACCGAATGCCAGGAGTATTCCATAGATTGAACCTGAAGCACCAATAGTCGGTGCCGGTGCTGCAAACATCGGGCTGATAAATAACTGAACAAGTCCTGCTCCTACTCCGCAAATAAGATAAAAAATTATAAATTTCCTTGCTCCCCACATCTGCTCTAACTCAATACCGAACATCCAGAGAGCAAGAAGGTTGAAAAATATATGCCAGATGTTCCCATGCAGAAATTGGTAAGACAAAAGCTGCCATATAAAAAAATTAGAATGTTCGCCTATAGGATACAAAGCAAAATAATAGAAAAATAAATCTCCTAAAGAATACTCACCAATTCTGAAAACTCCAAATAGTGTCTGTATAAGAAATACCGAAACATTAATAATTATCAGGGTCTTAATTACGGGTGTGAAAACTGTCCCGCCAAAACCACGCATTTGATAGTTACCTGCCATTATTTAATTTTAAATTATTAGTATTTATAAAATTACAATTCTATTTGACGTTACTATATTATAAGATTTGCGTTTAATTTCACAATTTATGTACTTACTATATTAGTAAAATTATTAAAAGTAATTTCATAATTTTTATCTAAGCCAACAATTACCTAAGAGATTTAATTTATTATATCATCATCTAAATGATATTAATTTAAGAAATGGCAAAATTATTATTGTAAGTAATTAAATAATAATTTAATTTGTTATTTTTCAATGAATCATAAATGTAACATATAAGTAATGATAACTGAAAAGAATAATTTCAAAGAAGACTTTTCCACTATCAGTATTCTTGACAGTGCTGTAACAGAGACATCTGAGAAATTATCAAAAGGAATAAAATCTCAATATGAAGATGCATTAAAACTCATAAAAAAAGAAAATTATTCCGATGCTGCTAAAATTCTCGATTCATTGATATCTGTTTCTCCCGATTTTGATAATGCTAATTTTTACCTGGGATTGTCAAAATTTAAAATCGGGAAATATACCGATGCATTGGAAATCTGCAAAAAGTTGTTAAACAGAGGATTCAGGAATTACAATATATATAGTCTCGCCGGTTCGATTTATGAAGCAATGAGGGATTACAACAGGGCTATTGAAGCATTTAAACAGTCAATATCCTATAATCCCGATTCATTCGATTCGCATTTCAATCTGGGTGTAATATATTCATATAAGCAGATATATACAAGTTCAATTAACTCTCTGATTGAATGTATTCGTATAAAACCGAAGCATGCTTTGTCCTATTTTAACCTTGGATGCAGTTATCTGCATATGGAGGATTTTGTCAAATCAATCGAAGCTTTCAATAAAACATTAGCACTCCAATATGATTTTTATGATGCTTATCATAACCTTGGAATTTTATACTATAATCAGAAAAGTTATGATAAATCGGCAGAGAGTTTTAAGTCATTGTTCAATCTGAAACCATCATATGAAAATGTTTTAGTTCATCTTGGGGCTTCCCTGTTTAAAGCAAAGCGTTTCAGAGAGGCAATAGAGTTAATTGAAAATGAAATTAAACGAAAACCTGAAGATAAAACTCTTTATTTGATTTTAGGGAAATGCTACTATAAGGAAAAAGAATACGAAAAAGCAATTGAAACTATTAATGAATATTTGAACGCTAATCCCAAATCCGGGGAAGGCTATGTTGAGATTGGTATTTGCTATTGGTATTCCGGTTTGTATGATAAGGCAATCGATTCATTCACTAAAGCAATACAACTCCAGTATGAACCGTATGTGTCGTATATATGGCTCGGATTGGTAAATTCGAGTCTGAAAAAAATGAAAGAGGCGTTCGAAGCCTTCAATTTAGCAAAATATTTAAACGGGAAACTACCTGACAGTTATATCGGGTTGGGTGTGCTTGAAATGATGAATGAAAATTATATAGATGCCATACAATCATTCCAGCACGCTGCAGCATTGAAACCCGATTTGCCTCTTGCATACTTCGGAATCGGAGAATGCCAGATTAGAATGGCAGCTGCTACTAATTCGAAATTTCATCTTTCATCGGCAATACTCGCTTTCGAGGAGGTATTAAGAATAGACCCGCAAAATGAAAGGGCTTTTATCAAGCTTGGAGCAGTATTCGATAAACTCGAGAATTATAAAAAAGCAATTGAATATTTTGCTAAAGCTAAATCAATAAATAAGAACAATGCAGAAGCGGATTTGTATCTCGGCCTTACTCTAGTGCATAATGCAAGATACCAGGATGCTTTGAAGGCTCTTAGGTCTTCAGTCGAATTGCAGCCGAACCTTGCACCTGCAAGATTTCACTTAGGATTGCTTTACGCTTTTCTCGACAGGCATAAAAATGCCATACAGGAGTTCGAAAAAACAATAGAATTGCTTCCCAACTTTGCAGAAGGATATAAAAATCTCGGATTGATGTACCATTCCAACGAGGATTACGAGCAGGCAATCTCATCACTTGAAAAAGCCCTTGAATTAGAACCATACTTAGCCGATGCACAACTTAACCTTGGGATAGCATATACCGAATCGGGAAATCTTGAAGGGGCGGAAAAATTATATGAAAGCCTCAAAAATATAGATGAATCAAAAGCAGATTCACTATTGTTCAGGATTAATAAGAAGAAAGTGAAGAAATAATTTATTAAATATTCACCACTTCAAAAACTCTTTCCACTTTAGAAAGAGCTCCCATGTTGCAGTAACATCTCTCAGGCAGTATTCTGCTATGTCGAGTATTTTTCCTTCATTGTAAAATTCGGATACTTTCGAGCCGTCAATCCCGGCACTTTTCGGCGATGTAATGCCGAATTCTCTCGTATAAAAGTCAAAATTGAAACGTTTGGTAGCTCCATAAGGCCCCGGGCTGTAAAATGTAAGCTCGTCCAACAAATC
>JACRLY010000025.1 GCA_016219595.1 Ignavibacteriota bacterium
AAACACAATTAAGGAAATTCGTGAAGAAAAGAAAAAGGTTACCGAAATAAAACAAGAATTTGCCAAAGAAAAAAAATCAATCGAGAAAAAAATTAAAGATTCCGAGAAATTATATGAAATTGAAGAAACACAACATGAATTTAGAGTTGGAGACAATGTAATATCTTCCGATTCAAATGTAACCGGGGTGATACTTGAAATTAATTCTGAATACCAAACAGCCTTATGCAATTTCAATGGAGTAAAATTCAAGTTACCATTGAAAAACCTCATCCCTGTTAAAGCATCAAAACCTGTCAGGTCAACATCTTCTGCTGATTATATCAGATTTGATATTAGTACCTCAATCGACTTGCGTGGAAAAAGAGCTGCCGAGGCTATACGGGAATTAGACGAATTTATATCAAATGCAATTATGTCTAACATCAGCACTATACAAATTATTCATGGCAAAGGAACAGGGGCTTTAAGACAGGCAATTCATGAATTTTTGTCCAATCATCCGTCTAACCTTATATTCAGAGATGGCACCTTGGTTGAAGGTGGTGCGGGAGTAACATATATTGAGTTCAGCTAATTTCAAACTGATGGTATAGATATAATAAACCTTGTCCCTTTTCCCAATTCACTTTCAACTTTGATTTCACCGTTGTGCAATTGTACTATGTGTTTAACAATTGATAAACCCAATCCGGTACCTCCGAGTTTTTTCGAGCGGGATTTATCAACTGTATAAAATCTTTCGAAAATTCTTGAATGATGTTCTTTTGGAATACCTATACCGGTATCAATAACTTCAATAACGATTTTGGGACTGAACATTGTTCTGTCAGTACTTTCATTTTTATAAATTTTTAATTCAACTGTTCCTTCATTTGTATATTTGATTGCATTATCAATTAAGTTAATTAATAATTGTTCCAGTTTGAATGAATCTGCTTTAATCAGAGGTAGATTTACATCAGAATCAAATGAAAGCTTCAATTTTTTTGATGTTGCCGAATGCTCGAGAATTTTAATAATATTTTTAGACAGTTCAATCAAATTGACTGATTGAAATTCCGGTTCCTGCTTTTTCTCTTCTAATTCCGAAAGTATAGTTAAATCGTCAACAATTCTTATTATTCTGTCAGTATTTTTTTCAATTACATCAAGAAATGGTTTATGTTTATCTTCGATTTCCATTTGTAAAGTTTCTACATAACCCTTAATAGATGTTAACGGAGTCCTAAGTTCATGGGATGCATTCGTGATGAAATCCTTTTTCACCTGCTCGAGATTTTTCATTTCTGTGATATTATAGAATATCAGGATTATTTCCTCTTTTGGCTCAATGTAACTTCCACTGCATAGATAAAATCCGTCATCAATCCTGATTTCTTTGGTTATACTTCTGTATTGTGATTTCAATTGTTTAATTAATTTGGTAACTTTAGTATCCTGGAGAACGGTCCAATAATCAACTCCAATCAAATTCCCTCTGCCAATCATCATTTCAAAACTTTTGTTGGATATAATTATTTGTCCGAGTTTATCAATTACTATCAAACCTTCATGTAAACCAGCAATAAGGCTGCCCAATTCTTCCTTTTGTTTATTTATTTCATGAAAAGAAGAACTTAATTTTGTTGTCATTTCATTGAAACTGTCTGCAAGTACTTTGAGCTCATCATTTCTTTTGAGGAATAACTTTGTATCGAAATCTCCTTTCGATATTTTACCCGATGCCTCCACTAATGATTTGATCGGTTTTGTAAAGCTTAATGAAAAGATAAAAATTCCTGTTAATGACAGTAAAGTCAATATAACTGCAATTGATAATATACTGTTTCTGAGTTGTGTATATAAATTGTTAATATCTTTTGTATGCATACTAACTCTGGATATAGCAATAATATTGCCTTCTTTGGTGATTGGTAAAGCGACATAAAGCATATTCTCCCTGATTGTTCTGCTAAATCTTAATGAAGAACCGAATCCATTGTTAATTGCCTGCGCAATTTCAGTCCTTGTCCTATGATTTTCCATCAAGGATGGATCTTTTTCAGAATCAGCAATTACAATTCCATCAGGAAGGATTATTGTAATTCTCGCTTCGATTTTCTTATCAAGTTTTTTTATGTAATTATCAAGTTCGAAATAACTTTTTGTATCTAACTTCTGTTCGATTGTAGCACTTAAACTATAATTCAGATTTTTCAAGTGGTTCGTCAAAGTTTCCAGGTATTGTTCTCTTACGGTATAATATGTAAATATTATTAGTAATGCTGATAAAGTAACTATCAGGATAAGGAATCCACTGAAAATTTTTAGAAATATTTTACTCATATTATTGTTTATTTATATTCTCAGATTCTCTTTCGATTGTTATTTCATTTTGAATTTCTTTTTTGTGATGTTTAATTACCACTCCGTCAATAGCAAAAACTACATCTTCAGCAATATTAGTCGTTAAATCTGCAATTCTCTCAAGATTACGCGTGATATCGATATACTGTAATGAAATATTAATAAGCGATTTATCATTGTGCATAATGCCAATCAATTCAGACATCAAATTATTCTTGGATTCATCTATTATTTTATCCCTGCTGCAAACATCCTTTGCAAGATTAATATCATTCTCAATAAATGAATTTATGCTGTCTTTCAACATTTTGTTTACCTGTTCGGAGATTGACTGAATTGAAACCAGGATACTCATTTGATTAGGCTCATCTGTTAAATCCAATGCGCTTCTGCAAATATTAACACAATGGTCAGCCATTCTTTCGAGGTCATTATTCATTTTCATAATCATTAGTATTGTTCTCAGATTTATCGCAAGTGGACTGTATTGGGCTATAATCACAACGCAATTCTTATCAATGTTCATTTCCTGCTTATTTGCAGATTTTTCATCGTGTCTTATCACTTCATCCAATAATTCACTGTTTTTCTCAACAAGTCCTCGAATCGATTTATTAAGCATTGATTCGACATGGTATGCATATCCTACTATCTTAGCTTTTAATTTATTTAATTGTTCTTCTATCATCAATTTTCTCCATTAATCTCTTATTCCAGGTAATTAGTCATTATTCTAAAGTAATTAGTTTTTTTTTCAACTTTCAAAAATTTCAATTCTACTAATTAACCGAATTTCCCGGTTAAATATTCCTCAGTACGCTTGTCCTGAGGTGTTGTAAATAACTTTTTAGTTTTTCCGTGTTCAACCAATTCACCAAGATATAAAAAAACAGCATCATTTGAAATTCTGGCTGCCTGTCCCATATTATGAGTTACAATTAGCATAGTAACATAACTTCTCAGCTCTTTTATTAATTCTTCAATATGTGAAGTCGCTTTGGGGTCCAATGCAGATGTTGGTTCATCGAGCAATAAAATTTCAGGTTTCATTGCTAATGCCCGGGCTATACATAACCTTTGCTGCTGCCCCCCTGATAAGAATGTTCCTTTTTTATACAAA
>JACRLY010000046.1 GCA_016219595.1 Ignavibacteriota bacterium
CCGTTCAGCTTTGCAGACACATATTGTCCTCTCGAACCGGGTGGCTTGCTGTTTTGCGAGGGCAGAATCTGGAGATTCTTCACCCGAATTGCACCATCCCAGGAATTCCCTGAGGATTACTGGCGGGCTGTGAAAGGTTCAAAGCCATATCCTTTATTTGTGAAACCCGATAAAAAACTTTCGGTGCAGGATGTAATTAGCTTGATGAGAGACCACTTCGAAGGCACACCATACGATATGACAAAGGGATTGGCTGCCGGTCCTTACGGGTGTCCCGTCAGATGGAAGAACCTGACCTGGAAACTCGAAGGCGACACTGTAACCGAGTATGCATGGGAACGTCCCACTTCGACTCAACAGACAGCATTTTCTTTCGTGTCGCAGATGAGAAATTTTTTACCAAGGGAAGCCGGAGGTGTATTCTGGTATGGAGTAGATGATACATACTCCAATGTGTATATGCCATTATATTGCTGCATGACTCGTCCCCCTCAGCCTTTCACAATCGGAGCCATCGATGATTTTTCACTTGAATCCGGCTGGTGGGTGTTCAATCTCGTCGCCAATCTCGCTTACACAAAATATTCATATATAATCAAAGACATACAGAAAGTGCAGGGCGAGCTGGAAAATAAATTCCATGCTACACAGCAAGCAGTCGAAAAAGCCGCTGTGGAGCTCGGGAAAACCGACAGGAAACTCATGGTTGATTACCTGACTGATTATTCTGTTTCGCAGGCAGAAAACACATTTTACCGATGGAGGGAATTGTGGCGATTCCTCGTAATGAAATACAACGACGGTTATATCAACGACGTGAATAATGGCAATGGAAGGCATCCCCAGGGTGTCGGCTATAGCAATGATTTCCTTAAAGCCGTAATAAAAGACAAGCCCGGTTATTATGAATTGAAATGGCAGGAAAAAAAGAAGAAAAGCAAATAGTAAGCAGTCTCATGCCATACTAAAGTATGGGGTTAAAGTATGCAGGGATGCAAGTTGTCTGAACGGTGATGTGTGTGTTTAAAAATTATTTTTTTCCAATATTAATAAATCCGTATCGAATTTAAATAAAAATTAAGAATGCCTGATTTGAACTCCGGCTCTTTGTCGTTGAAGGTTCTTCATCTTAGTTCAATGGCAGGCATATTTTATATTAAAATTACGATTCAATTTGAAATGAACAAATATATTTGTTTTTTTATTTATATTCATTATATTTGAAATATATTAAAAATTTTCATCCCTGGATATTTAAATTAAATTTATTATCCAGACCCCTCTAGGTTACGATCTAGAGGTTTTTTTATATTTGAATGAATAGAACAACATTCATAATAGATGGTTTCAACCTCTATCATTCTGTTGTCAAAGCAAGTATGGACTTACAAAATGCTTCAACAAAATGGTTAGATATTTTTTCTTTGTGTAAATCATATTTACCTTTAATCAGCAAAGATGCAATAATCGAGAAAATATATTATTTCTCAGCTTTAGCGAATCATCTACAGCAAAGACATCCTGATAAAATCAAAAAACATATGCTATTTATTAATGCATTGAAATCAACCGGTATAGTTGTAGAACTTGGCAGGTTTAAGGAAAAAGAAGTTTATTGCGACACATGTAAGAAATTGATGGTAAAGCATGAGGAAAAAGAAACCGATGTTGCAATGTCAGTTAAAATCTTTGAAATACTAATTAAAAATGAAACAGATACAATTGTTATTTTTTCAGGTGATACGGATATAGCACCTGTTATCAGAACAACAAAAATTTTATACCCATCAAAAAGAATATTATTTGGTTTTCCTTATAAAAGATATAATAATGAACTAAAAAAATTATCACCAGAATCATTTTCAATTTCAAAAGAACAATATGTTAAATTTCAATTCCCAAATAAATTTATATTTAATGAACAAATTTTGATTAAACCGAGTCAGTGGTAAATGTATTTAATTTTCTTCTCCCTCCACAACCTTTATTCCCACCTCTAAGAATTTTCTGAACGGTGATTTGTGATTATGACAATGTTGAAAGTTTGTAAAGTGTGAAAGTGAGAAAGTAAAAATCTCCAAATTCACTTTTTTAAAAAAGTGGGCGTCACTTCGACGTTGCTCAAGATGACAATAAAAAAAGGGCTGAACGGTTAGGCTCAGCCCCTTAAATTTACTATTCGTAAATCTTATTATCTTACGATTGTGAATACCTGGTATGCAAAATCGGTCCCGTTATATATCTTTAAGATATATGAGCCCGAAGAGAGCTTGGAGACCGGAATTGAAACCTGGTAGTTTCCGCTTTCATAGAATTTCTTGCTGCAATAACTTGCAACTGTCCTGCCCTGGAGGTCAACCACTTCGATTGTATAAGCCGAAGGAGTTCCTACCGTGAAATCAAATTTGATGTCGACGAAAGCAGGGTTCGGAGAAATATTAGTAACCTGGAAACCGTTGGCAGTATATGTATCTTCTGCTCCAGCAACGAGGAAGGAGCTAGGATTACCTGCGCCGGTTCCTGTATTGTAATTAGCGAGGTCGGCATTGCCATTGAATCCGAATACCCGGGCATAGTACAATGTACCCTCGACGAGATTTGTTACAGTCAATGTATTGCCTGCACCGTTGAATATAGCAAAGGCGCCTCCGATTTCATTGCCACTGGTTCCGAATGACGGGCTTGCAGGATAACCTACTCCGTCGACCGGAAGGTCAGGTGTGCCAATCGGGTCTGTTGCTTTCATGACAACAAGATGTTTATTGCCGTCGCCATTTGTCCAGCTCACAGTTACCTGTGACAATGCAGTGCTTCCGTCTTTGCTGGAATATGCAGAGACATTGTCGAATTTAACATCTGCATCCTGGTTAGCAGGTTCCGAAGCAAGGATGTTGGCTGTCAGCATGCAATCGGGCATACCCGAAGCACTCGACACCAATTGCACATTGGCTTCGCCGCTATTGTTTGTATAAACGATACCGGAGATGGTAACTTTATTATCATTTGCAGGTATTGTTCCCTGTAATGTTCCGGATAATGTTCCCTGGCTTCCCTGAGCTGCTGCGAGTGTAACGTTCACTGCGGCAGGAGGATTAACCGGCTGCTGGTTGTTCTGGTCAATACATGTTAAAGTGATGCTGAACGGCTGTCCTGAAACGACCTGTGTTGCATCGAGACTGCACTGCAATCCGAAAGTAACAATTGGATTGAAAATGATTTCGATTGTGTGGTCAGCATTTACATTATTAAATGTATGCTCGATAATCTTACCCTGGCTAACACCGTCAATCAATACATCGGAAATCTCATAACCTGCATTCGGTGTAATGTTGAATGTCTGGTTATCGCCTTCAACAACACTGACAGCTCCACTCGGGCTTACTGTTCCGCCAGTTCCCGCTGTAGCGGTAATTGTGTACCTGTTCATTGGTACAAACGAAGCGGTAATTGAGTGGTTGCCGGTGATGTAATTGAAAATGTGTTCCGGTTCAGGATTGACAGTAGCTCCGTCAACGCTTACCTGGTCGAGTTTATAACCATGGTCAGGTGTGATAACGAATCTTGCATTTTCACCGTAAAATACCGGGTATTCCCCATTAGCAGGAATAGGAAGTTCCCATCCGTCCATTGTAATGGTTCCATGATTTCCGGCAGTAGCGGTAATGTTGAATGCAATTCTCTGGAACTGGGCTTCAACTTCATGGTCTGCCCTAATAGTGGAAAGGAACAATGAGCTTACATTCCCCTGGCTTTGCACATCGAGAATGACATCTTTAATGTTCCAGCCGACATCGGGTGTGATTGAGAAATTGAGGTCAGTACCTGAATTTACAATAATCAGACCGTCTGTAGATGAATTGTCAAGCGAACCTGTCGGGAATATTTTACCGCCTTCGATTATACGTGCATCTTTTACTACGACATTATACCTGTCGATTGTAAACTGAGCCTGTAATCTCCAGTCATTCATTATATCCCTGAATAAGACCTGTAATGAACCATGCTGAGGTATATTACCGAAAACGGTAATCTCTGCATTTGAAAGGTTGATTGCTTTAATCGAATCGATATGGTAATCCAAATCGGGTTCGATTACAAAAGGATACTGAGCATGTTCGTAAACTCTTACCGGGTCACCAGGTGTGATAGTGCCTCCCATACCAATGACCTCGGGTGTAATTTCATAAGCATAAAATGTTGCATGCATAGTGTGTGAATAAGACATATCGATATTAAATGTAATAATCGGATATGCCGACAAATCGAGCCCCGGATGCGGATAGCCCGGCTGAGTAGGATCTAATACATCAAATCCATCCACATACAAGTGATTGACTTTATAATTAATATCCGGAATAATTTGCACCGGGTAGAGTGTTCCGTAAGGAATATCTGACGAGCCAAGCGGATTCATTGTGCCATGAGGTTCAACTGTAGTGAACAGATTCATAACACAAACAACATCCAAAGTCCAGTCTTCGTTGATACTGCCAAACGGATAACCAGGTTGACCCAAAGCAATAGTTTGTCCCTGTCCGCCATTCAGTACAGGAATAGAAATTGCACCTGAAATAGCACCTGTAGCAGTAATTGTGTTTACTGTGGCTCCCGGGAACGGAGTGATTACATACGACGGATTAGCACCGGTAATAAAATATGATGTACCGGTCGGATTAAGAAAACATCCGTATCCTGTTGCAACAATCCTGTTTCCATAAGTGGCGCTCAGTGTTTGAGTCGTATTAACAACACCGAAATGCTGAGTGTGAACAGGCCTGGTTATTGAACCGACTGAAGCTCCGTTTATTGTAACATCGACTATATGCTTTCCGACAGTAGGAGTAACAGTATAATTTAGATTTACATCGAGACCGGGTTTGAAAGGTCCGTATGTCGTACCGGGAGCGATAGTGCCACCGGAAGTTTGAGTTACATAAATGTAACAGGGCAGCATATAGTAAATTTGTGTTCTGCCCATGTAATAAGACGACGTGTAAAGATACCCATAATAGCTCCAGTTATAATACATCTGGTAACCATTGTACATATAGCATGGATACATTGTGAGAGTAGTACCGCCGACGTTTGTATTATAGGGCGAACCATAATAGCAATTGTTATAATAATTGCTCATGTTGCCCGAAATTAAATATCTCGTACCTGCTGTACAGAAAATATCCTGGACTGTGCCGCCTGGATAGGCGGTTCCCTGATTTATATTTATTATACCTGTACTTGCAAAGTTTCTTATAGACCACAGAGGTGTGAGCCTGTAGGTCTGAGCACCATACCAATACTCATTATAAAATAACTGTCCGCTATAAGCCGGGGGAAGTGATAAGCGGTAGATTTCAATACTCTGATTACCGCTAACCCAACCACCTAACTCCTGGAGTCTGACAATCCAGAAATCCCTCGGTGCAGTATACCAATAGGTGTTATATACGTAATTATAGCTTCCCAAGCCGGCATTATATGGCGGCATAGGCATCGGCGTTCCCTGGGAATGCCCTTCTACAATTATACCTAAGAATAATGTAATAAAAAATAGTACATTAAGAATTTTTTTGTTCATCACAGTGCCTCCCTATATGTGATTAATAAATTAATAATTGATTTTGTTTATTTATTAACTAGAATCTTAATTATTTTCTTTATTATCAAATTTTGTATGATTAACAAAAATTCAATAAAATCTTCTGTTCAACAATTCTTCAACTAAATTCAAATTAAACTATGTACATTCGAAATCAGGAATTATTTAACAAAAAAGTATTTCAAAGAACATCATTAAAAATTGCAAATTGCTTAAATCAAATTGACAAATTCTATGTTAAATATAATAAATTCAATAATAATAAAAACGTTACTAATTCTAAACCCTTTTTTATCCCTATGTATAATTTAAAATTAAATAATTCACTATAAATTATTATATAAATACATTACATCAATTAATAATAATCAATGTAACTTTTTAAAATAATAAATTAAAATTACAAAAGCAAATTATTATTAGTTGAATGAATAATAATATTTTATACACAATAATATACTATTTAGTTATGCTTAAATAAGTGCATGATATTTATGGATTTATAATTAGAGGGATGCAATATAATAATATTTATGATATTTCATGTGTTTTTTTTCACAATTTCTTTAAAATATAAAGAACTTAAATATAGTAAATTTCTCTTAAAACTAATTCAGAATCCCGAATATTTAATTAATAATTATTTTATGTATTTCATATTCGTTATTGTAACAAATTAAGCACAAGTATATGCCATTTGAAAAGCCTGAAAATAAGTATTCTATACTGTAATATCCTGCATCTTGAATTTGGTTAATTAAATTGGAAACTTTATATCCAAGATAATTGAATAATTCGATTTTTACAGTTCCCCGATATGGAAGATGATAATTGATTAGAGTCAAATCAGAATTTGACTTCGACACAATACTAAAATTGAAGTTCCTGTTAATCATAGCCTGAACAGATGATATTTCCGATTCAACCTCATCGGCGCCTATATCACAGGAACCATTTACAGGTCTCGGCTGCTTGTCAATATCATCTGATACATCAACTAATTCGATGCCCTTGTCTATTGCTTCTTCAGGCGATGTATTCAAATGCAAATCATATCCTTCAGCATTCAGAAACCATGATTCATCTGCATTATATATATTGTTTGAAATATCAGGATTCAATCCGTTTACCCTTACCCAGATTTCTCCATCGCAAAGATTATTCTTTATTTCGAGATTTGTTGAATTATCGAATCTGTATTCTATGGCTTTTGCTCCGCTTCCAGGGTCAAATGTGCCGTTCAAAATCACTGTGTTATTGTATATTTTCGAATCTGGTGAATCGTTAACTGAGATACCTATGTCTCCACCAGCCATTCCCGGTTCACGATATACAAAATTATTTCTAACAATGCTGTTAGAAACTCCTTCTCCATTGCCAATACCGAGTTCAATTCCTTTTCGGCAGTTAATAATAATATTTCTTTCAATTAAGTTGTTTGTTCCTCCCTGCCAGAATGTAATTGGAGCTCCGGCACCGTCAGCCGCATCGAGATGTTCAGGATGTGGACGAATATTTTTAATTATGCAATCGCGCACTATCCAATTATCACCACCACCGATTTTATCAACACCTTGTGTATAGTATTTGCTGCCGTCCCAATAAGGGTAATCTGTGTATTCGATCAAGCAGCCTTCTACAATTCCGTTATCGCATTTTTCTTTTTCTTTATTATTGATTTTAATAAACTGCTCACCTGCATCAATCAGGTGAAGATTTTTAAAATGAACATTGTCGCATCCCTCTTTTCCCTGAACAGTTATAGGATGATTCAATGTTCTTCCTGCAGTCAAATCTTGTATTAAAAGATTTTCCACATTATAAACCGCAAACACATGCGGTGCCGATTTGGCATTGATTTTATCGGCATAACCGAAAAATAGTAAACTAAATAAAAAATATAAATATAAAATTTTCTTCATCTCAACACCATTAACTTGCAAAAGTATTTCAATCTAAAATAATAAATTTTTGCATACAATAACTTCCATTTGCTTTCATCACACAATAATACATCCCCTGTGGCAGAACATCAGCTTTGAATTCCGTCTGATGTTTTCCCGCTTCCTGTAATTCATCAACAATCGTTGAGATTTTATCTCCGAGCAAATTGTAAATCTCAATCCTCACATTCGATGAAATTGACAATTGATAATTGATAATTGGAAATTCTGAGATGGGATTGATAATAAAATCATTTGTCTCATTATCTTGATATATACTTGTTATCATTGTCGGACATAGTTTATCGAGAGCTCTGGTACATGAGTAAGGTACAAAACTTTTCTTCCCTGATTCATTTTGATATTGAATTATTTTTCCCTCTTCTGTCAGATACTCAATCGAATAAATTTGTTTACCTGCCGACAGATAATTTTGAATTGTTTCCAGTCTCGATAAATCAGGATTGAAATCATTATCCTCGTCTTTATCACCATAGAAAAAAACATCTTCAATACCAATTGCATTAATTGAATTCAGATACTGACTACGCAGTTGTTCAGTTACATTAGTACTGAAGATTATGTTTTCACCGTTCTGTGGTATGATTATAAAATCCAGATTACCCTTAATAGTATTTACATGGTTACGTATATTAATTACAAATCTGCACATAAGCGAGTCAGCATCCGGCTTTTGTTGATTTTCTTCAGCCCAGTAATACCAGCCATCTATGATATCAAGATAAATTCCATCGAAACCCTGGCTGATAATAGTATCAATATAATCAAATACAATGTCCTGCCATTCTTTGAGCCAGAATTTTACTTTATAATTTCCAAGCCAATTCGGATTTTCAGGACCAAGCCATCGTGGGGGATTCAATTTCCACTCTTGTTTCCAATAATAGCGGTAGTCTTCTGCCTCACCTATAGAGATGTATGATATTGCGTACATACCTGAATTTTTGATTTCGTTTATTTGCTGTTTAGTAAATTTTGTTTCATCAGTACCATCGAGGGAATAATCAAATACAATCAGTTTAATATTATTTTCATTTGCAATTGCTGCAATGTCTGCATTTTGCAACTGGTAAGCCCAGGGTTTAACATCCATCAGGTTTATTTGTGAAAGAAGTACATTAACATTTATAAAAAATATAATGATATATAATTTTAATTTCATAAAACGACTCCTGTTTTTATTATCTAATTAAAACAATTTTTTCACTTTTTAATGTTTCACCTAACTTAATTCTTAAATAATATATTCCCTGCGGCAATCCATCAGCTTTGAATTCCGTCTTATGTTTTCCTGCTTCCATATATTCATCAACAATAGTTTGGATTTTATCTCCAAGTGAGTTGTATAATTCTATTTTCACTCTTACCCGCATTAGTAATTCGTAATTAGTAATTAGTAATTCAGAAAAGGGATTTGGGGAAATTGTTATATTACTCTCGTAAGTCCGTTCATCATCCGCTCCGAGAAAATTACTGAAATCACAAACATACGCATCTACACTATTAGATTGTTCAACATTTTGCTCCCAGTTACTTCCGAAAATGATTCTGTTGCCCTTTCTGCTAATTGTTGCATGCGGTTCGGCATAATAATTACTATTATCGGGGTCGGGTGTAGTTTGAGAAAATCTGCGGCTGTGGTGATGTGCAATTCTTTGCACTTCTCCGCTTCCATCAAGTTTGAGTGCAAATACTTCATCTTCAAACGGGAGCCATGACAAGCTGTCATGTGTAAGTCTCCCGGGATTGTCAAAAGTGCTGACAAAACACCATTCATTTCTAAGTTGGTTTCTGCATGAGATATGAAAATAGAAAAACGGTGCAAGGTCAATCAGTGTTGTTTCCTCTCCGTTTGCTAAATTGTATTTTTTTATATAAACTCTGTTCGAATCTGCATCATAAATATCCATTACCAACACTTCATTTCCGGATGCATCCAAACCGAGGTCGCTGTGTCCTGCACCCAAGGGCTTCTGCCAGATAAAATTCATGTTTCTGTCATATACTTCAACACCATGATAACGGAGGTTTTCAACGTTTGCATAATCCACCACGATATAATTACCCAGCGGAGAAACTGATACCCAGTCGAAATCCGAGATTGAATCCTGCGGAATTGCCATTGTACTTATTTCTGTATCGGATTCAATATCATAAAGCACAATGTCTTTGAATATGACATCACCCGTAGAATAATTATAAACCTGACCGACAAATGCATAATATCTTCCGTCGAGAGACAGGTTTCCTTCTGCCCTGGTGTTTATCCAAGTGTATTTTGTAAAAACATGCAGAGCTGTTGCTATCTCAGAATCAGTGTTATAAGAATAAAAAATACTATCCCGGGAAAAATAAATCAGCTTTGGATTCGACGGATGCCAGAATACATCTTCGCCTCCAACAGCATCGAGTTTTTTTATATATTGGTAGCTGTTTCCATTAAATAACAGCACCTCACCATCTCCTGAGCGAAGCATTAGCAAAGTCTCATCGGCATTCCATGCCTGTCTCTTGGAATACTCCGGAATAATACCGTTGAATCCGTTCTCAGATGCAGATGTCATTCTTGTTACACTTGTCCCGAATACTTGGTCAGTATAAGTTGAATTTACTTCCGGTTTAGGTTTATCAGGACAAAAGAGCGGATTATGGTGGCTTACCAACTGTGATATGGAATAGTCTAGGTTAATAAAAAGAATAATAGCAAAACATAATAGTGATTTGACAAAGAATGTATGATTCATAAATCCCTCGCTTTAATATTTTATTAATTTGTATATGTATTTATTATTAATAACAACAAAGTAAATACCATTTATCAAATTGGAAATATCAATTTGAATTAAATCATTATCATTTTTTTCAATGTGATTAGCTAATAGATTTCCTATTAAATCATAAATATGAACATTCATTCCTTGAGCATCTATTACTTTACTTTTAATGTTTAATTTATCATTGTCGGTTATTGTAATAATGTAATCTATATTAGGATTCTCCGTTTCAATAACTGAATTAAGAACAGGTTTTTGGTTAATTTCAATATAAGAAATTGAATTAGAAGGTAATCCAGGAAAGAATTTGATTAAGGTTTCACCATGGATATAGTTATCAAATATTATTTGTACAGTAGGAACTTCAATGAAACTAGTATCATCTACACATAAAGGATGTCGTTTGAAATAATATTCACCGAATAAAAACAGTAAATCCCTGAATTTTGATTTCATTTCACCATATTTTGAATCAATATCCTCCCATGTATATATGCTATCCATAATAAAAAGATTTGGTTTAAAAATATTAACCCATTTTTTAAATTGTAATATAAATTTAGTAGCATACCATTGACCGAAAGTTGGTGAATAACCACAAGTATCAATTTTCACTGAATCAGGATTAAAATATTTATATTCTTCAGTTCCTTCCGGTAATATCAGACAGCTATCAGGAGGATTATCCTGTGCTTCCACAGTCTGTGGAAAACAAACAAATAAAATTGCAAGAACAAACAAAGCATCAGTGCAGTATTTTAAAGTCTTCATTTATTTTTCCTCTAAAATAATGAGGTGTATATTAAATTATATTCTCAGACTCATTCAATCAAATGCTTATACGATGCGAAATTACACTAATCTAATTAAGTATTAATTTTATCTTCTACTTAATTTTCTTAGTAAAACTTAAGTATAAAGAAAATAAAAAGCAAGTGAAATGTGAACATCAGGGCTACTATTTTCCCGGTTATTCGATACAAAAATTAAATTTTTTAAAAAATATTTTTAAGTAAGTGAAACATTTTGCAAAAAAAATTGTTATTACTTGTAGAAAATAAATGATAATTTTGGGTTGAAATATTTTGATGTTTAAATGCGTCAAAAGAATTTGAGAGGCATATTCAACCGAAGAAAATAATTATTATATATATAGATTGAAAATTTCGGGAGAATAGAGATGAAAAAGACAGTTAACTATTTCTTGCTATTAAGTGTTTGTTTTTTAATAATATCAGCAATACAGACTTCAGCTAAGGAAACTGATTTAAAAAAGCTGAAAAAAGAATTACCTGTACTGCTCGGTTCTAATAATGTCGGGCCCGAGTTTTGGCTGACTTTTGTCCCATGCTGGGAAACATCGGGTGCAAAAAATGACCTGAAACTATACATATCTTCAGGTGTCGAGACAATCGTTACAGTCGATATACCCGGGAAAGGGTATACAAGGAAACAAACAACAATACCAAATGACATAATAGAATTCACACTATCACCTTCATTAGGACAACCATACAGAAAGACAGATGCACAGGCGCCTGAACCGGATGGAATTTATGCCGGGGCGGGAATTCATGTATACGCTGACGACCCGATTATTGTCTATGGAGTTACCCGTTATGAATACAGGAATAAATCCGGGCGATACAAGGCAGTACAATTTATACAAAGGCGATGTACTGATATTCGGAGGCATCGGTCAGCACAGCGATTTATCGGGAAGCAGGATAAGAGCCAACAAGCCTGTAAGTGTAATATCCGGTAATTTCTGTGCTTATATTCCGGAAAATACACCTGCCTGCGATTTCATAATTGAAATGGAACTTCCGACTGATACATGGGTCACGGAGTACCATGGAACAAAAATCTTAAACAGGGTAAGAAATTCTTTTATTAAGATATTTCCAAAAGAATCGGGAACAAAAATTTTCCGGGACGGAGTTCAGCTTACAACATTACAAACGGGGGGCGGACTCGAAAACACAGGCTGGTTAAGGATGAGGGCAGATGAGGGCAGTCCCAGACCGATTGTTATCTCAGGCGATAAACCGATAAGCGTAACGCAATATAATCCCGGGCAAAATGACGATAATGTTTTGAGTGACCCTTTCCAGATGATTCTTACACCCTGGGAGCAATACCAGAGAGAAATAGTGTTCAATACTCCCGGCATTAAGGGTGGAGTTGGATTTACGAGCAATTATGTCAACCTTGTTTACAGGGCTGCCAACGACGGGACTATCCCCGATGACCTGGAATTTGCCAGTGTGCAGGGCGGTGCTTTTGTATGGAAAAAATTGAATGGCTTGGACCCTAATCCCGGACAGCAATTCAATGTACTTGTCAACGGAAAAAAATATTATAGTAAGACAATTACTCTGCCCGGAGACGGTGTATATAAAATCAGGGCAAATGACCCGTTTGCAGCGTATGCATACGGATTTTCAAATTTTGATTCTTACGGTTTTCCTACAAGCGTTGCTCTGGGTGACTTAGAGAAACCAGATACAATACCACCTGACCCAAAATGGAAACTCGAATGCGACGGCACAATCAGGGGTGCAACTGTCGAAGACATGCCCCGCAATAACGACAGGTCAAACTTGTCCAAAATTATTATCGTTTCCGAAGAAAGTTTCAACTATAAAATGTCTTATAAGGACTTCATGCCCGGAGAAGACCCTGCAACTGATTGGGAAGCATGGGTTGTGGACAAAAACCGGGATGGAAGAGCAGTAATAATTTTCACAGACAGAAGAGGCAATGATACAATAATCACAATTAATTATTATGCAGTTAAACTTGCAATCCGACCGAATTTAGATTTCGGGACTTTGCCGATTGGAGCCGTTGTCGAAAAAGATGCGTGGATAATAAATGAATCTTCTGAATCGGCTGTAATGCTCGATTCACTTGCACTAAAATTCAATAACCAGGGATTTGAAGTATATGGAATAAATCTGCCGTACTTACTGCAACCCCTGGATTCTGTAATGATAAAAGTTAAATTTACAGCAACAGTCGTCGGAGAGTTCGAGGATTCAGTCGGAGCAGGGGACACTTGTGTATTCAATTTTGAATCACGCGTCAAAGCGGCTGTTGGAGGTGCCATAATAAATGTAACATACCATGATTTCGGCGATGTTGTAGTCAATCATACAGCAAACGGACAAATTGAAATAAGGAATCATGGCAATATAGATTTAATAATAACCGGCTACACCGGACCAAGACAACCTCTTGTGTTTATGCCGGAATTACAAAGTTTTACAGCCACAAATCCAATAATCATTAAACCTGGTGACGTTTTCACATACGAAGTGACATTTTTACCGACAGCAGAACAGAGATATACTGATTCGATGTTTTTCATCAGTAATACCGAAAAGATTAATAATCCTGACAGTGTCGGAGATTTGTTCGGCAGAGGCATCAAACCCGGTTTGGCAGCTAACTCTTATGATTGGGGAAGACGAAGGATTGACAGAACAAATTTCCCTGCAGGTCCATACGACCCTGATAATAATTATGAAGTCATTAAACTTGAAAACAGTGGTTCCACAGATGTCATCATATTGGATTTCAGGATTGTAAGCGATATAAACGGCGATGCATTTGAATTCGACAGGGGATTATTGACAAACAGACTTATTCCCGATTCGAGTTCTATCATAGTCCCGGTCAAATTCCATCCTGTTGTTACGGGTCCTCATGAACTGATAATAGAATATGACAATACATCGGAAGATGTTACACGGACTATTTTAAGCGGAATCGGCGTGGTGCCCAGGATTGAAACATCAGATGTAGATTATGGAGCAACAGTAATAGATGATACGCTTAATCCCAGTATAAAACCGGTCAGATTTAAAAACCTGTCTGCTATTGACTGGGAATATGGAGATTCGTTAAGACTCGAAGATTTGATTGTTCAGCCAAACGGGAATGAGATTTCTGAAAACATGAACCTATTTGGTACTGAAGGATTCAAATATGATAAATCTGCTATCACTTTTCCTTTGACACTGCAAATGGGAGAACATCTCGATTTTGACGGTCAATTCGTTGCTAATAAGATTTTGCAGGCAAACGGAAGATTGTTAACAAAAAGCGATGCAGATACGGAAAAGGTTTCAAACTGGTTCGGCAGAGGAATAGCACAAGGTTTGAATATAGAAACAGGAACAGAAACAATTTGTATATATGATACTGTTACGATTCCCTGTAAGATATATAACATAGGAAGTGAGAATATAAATGTTACCTCACTCAGATTGCAGCCGCTCGATGCAGAAAGTGCCTCTGTTTTCAGTTTTGTCAATCAATCCGATACATTGGGATTTACCATAGCTGCGAGTACTTATCAAACCGTTTTAATCAAATATTCACCCTTGCCTGTCACTTCGCCGCCACCAATGGTGACAACTCACAGGGCAAATCTTGTGGCTTATAATAATTCTGTGGCAAATCCTGTTGTAACAAGTGCTATACCCGTAACAGGCAATGCAGAATTTTACGGCAGAAATTCAAGTATTTTACCCGATTCGCAAAGAGTGAAAATAGGCGATACAACTTATATCAGTCTTAATCTTGATGCAGGACTGGATATTTCACTTGCAAAAATCAAACAACTTGATATTGAAATCAAGTATAAGGGTGATTTTCTGAAAGTGTACGAGCAGGAAATCCAGGTCGGAACAGCACTTCAGGGGAAATTCCAGATACAAAATCTGAGAATTAATGATATTGGAGGCACTATAAATCTTAGCCTCGTCAGTCCCTCTGATATATTAAATTTACCCGGTGGCGGTGAATTACTGAGATTATACATAGCCACATATTTACCAAAAACTCAAGACGACAGTTCTGAGATAATTCTTACAATTACATTACCTGAAACCAGGTGTGTAGGAATTATTCCTGATACAGGCAGCATACATCTGTTACCAACATGCGTTTATGATTTGAGAAAAGTTGTTATGTCAACAACTGCATATTCTATGTCGAAAGTTAATCCCAATCCTGTTACCAACGCGGCTGAAATTGAATTTTCGGTTGGATTGGAAGGTTTGACTGAAATTAAAATAATAAATTCATCGACGGAAGTTGTGGCTGTACCTGTTTCGGAAATACTGAAACCCGGCATGTATAAACTTGGAATAAACGCAATGGATTTACCTTCGGGTGTTTATTGGCTCGAAATGAGTTCAGGACCATTCAAAAAGATAGAGAAAATGGTTGTAGCGAAGTAATTTTACCACCCATTTCTCCCCTCCTTAATTAAGGAGGGGAGAAATGGGAAATTTATTTATTAAACTCATTTCCACAATTGAAACAACAATATACATTTCTCGTTTTGAATGGATGAACAAAAAAAAGAAAAGATACAAGCATTGTAAAAAAGCCATATCTTTTTTTTGAAGAAGGACCTAATACAACATTATACGAACTGCATTTTGGACATTGAATTTTTCCTGACTCTTTATCAACTTCTAATTCATTCGATTCATTTAATAAGCTCTGTGCTTCAACTAAATTTTTTTCAAAAATATTAAGTTTTATTCCCCCCATAGCATTACTGTAAAGGGGATTAATTGATATTATATTCTCATCACTCAAGAAACAATCAATGTCATTAGTTTCTAACTTAGACTTTATAATATTTGCTTCAACCGGATTATCGAACGTCATAAAGACAATAATTTTTTCTTCATCTGGATTCATTTCTATCAGAAAACATTTCTATAAAATCAAATTAAAGAAAGGGAGGAGGTAATTAGCCCCCACCATTTAAAAGTTAATATTTAATTCTACTCATTTTATAATATTGTAAACTTGAATAAATTGAACTATTAATACTTCAATACAAACTCAAAGCTTTTCTTTTGAATAATATTTTCTTTCGTATAACCATCATTTAAAATTCAAAATTTATTTAATACACTTCCGGTACTAAGTTCTGGTCTCCTTTTGGGGGACGGATATAGTCCGAATGAATCTTGCGGGCTGGTAATTCAAACGGTTCGGGAGTTACATCCTTATAGGAAATCATACTGAGTATATGAGCAATGCAATTCAAACGAGCTTTCTTTTTTTCGTCGGACTCTACAACATACCAGGGAGCCTGCTTGATGTCTGTATATTGGAACATAGTATCTTTTGCTTTGGAGAATTCAACCCATTTATTCCATGACTCCAAATCCATTGGTGAGAATTTCCAACGTTTTGCCGGGTCCGAAACACGGTCTTTCAATCTCCTCTCTTGTTCTTCATCGCTTACTGAGAACCAGTATTTAAGAAGTATTATGCCCGAGCGGACTAACATCCTTTCGAATTCCGGGCAGGAACGCAGAAATTCTTCGTATTCTTCATCGGTACAGAATCCCATGACATGTTCTACTCCTGCACGGTTGTACCAGCTTCGGTCGAAAATAACTATTTCTCCTGCACTCGGAAGATTCTGGATATATCTTTCATAATACCATTGTCCTCTCTCTTTGTCCGAGGGTTTTTCGAGAGCTACTATACGGCAGCCGCGTGGATTCAGCGGCTCGGTGATTCGTTTGATTGTTCCTCCTTTACCAGCTGCATCTCTCCCTTCCATAATCAATACAACTTTCAATTGCTTATGTTTAACCCAGTACTGAAGTTTGACAAGCTCTGACTGGAGTTTAGCAATCTCATGCTCATAATACTCATTGCTAATCCTGCCTTTCTTGTTGTACTTTTCTATTTGTTTCTCATCCTTGTTCTTTTTATCCTTCCTCTCCTTCTTTTCCTCTTTGTCTTTTTTGTTACCCATGATAAACCCCCGAATAAATTAAAATTTGGAATTTAAAATTTTAAATGAATTTTCAATGACTAATTTTTCTATTGGGCAGACACGTAGGTCTGCCCCTACGGTTTAAAATTTACAATTTAAAATAATAATAAAAAACCTCATCCCCTTACCCCTTCTCCGAGGGAGAAGGGGAATAAAATAATTATCAAATTCAATTTATGTATTTATTTATATATTCTACAATATTATCTGCACTGGGTCTTGGTGCATTTGCGTTAATTATTAATCCCTTTTTATCAATCAGAACAAATGTCGGTACACCCCGAATCATATATTTCACGGCTAATTCATTTCTGAATTGCTTTTCGAGATAAATGTGAATACCCGGAAGTTTCTTTTCTTTGACAAACTGCTTCCATTCATTGTATCTTTGGTATTCCATTGCCAGGGAAATAAATATAATATTCGGATTATTTTTGAATTTATTTTGTAATGTATCATAATAAGGAATTTCCTGACGGCATGGACCGCACCATGTTCCCCAAAAGTCAATGTAAACGAGTTTACCTTTGAAATCTGACAAAGAAATGGTGTCACCATCGATAGTCGGCATCCTGAAACCAGGTGCAGGTCTGCCGGGCATCAGCTTCATTCTCTCATTGTATTTCTTTTCTGTAAGGTAAGCATAGGTTGTGTCAGTTGCATTTTTCTTCAAATCGTCGAGCCATATTCTTGCAAGCTTCATGCCTTCCAATGAGGGCTCCCAATCAATAACATCTTTTATTGACTCGGTTATCGCAATATCTTTGGCAACACCAGAAAACATCTTTTTTGCAATGTCATATTTCTGTTTACTATAAAATAATTCATCCTTATTATTTTTCTCTTTTTTATAATTTGTCTTAGCTTTCAAAAGGTCAAGATACCTTGATATAAAGTAATTAAAATTGGGACTAATATTTGATTTGGGATTATCGAGATTAATTTCATTAAGGAAAAAGAAATCAGACGAATCAATTTTCATTTTCGATTCGTCATTCCAATAATGATTCTCAAGTAAATAATCTACTCTTAAATAAGCCCAGTTATAGTTAATTTCATCAAGCATATTATTCTTTTCGATTTCAGGAGCATCATTATTCCAGAAATTCTTTTTATAAAACTCTAATTGTTTCTGTTTTAGTGAATCAACATATTTAATAAATTTCCTGTAATCATCACCTCGGACAGAACTCCAATAGTCATCATCTCTTTTGAAAGTTTTATAGAAGTTATCTTTTAATCTATTCCCTTTGACACTTTTTCCCCTGCCACTGTAACTGATTTCATAATTATCGTCAGTACTTGTGTCAATTTTTAAGTTGAGGCTGTCTTCTGGACAGAGATAAATATATTTTACATATTTGTCTCCGGTGTAAATATAAAACATTCCCTCTTCGGATAATGGAATTCTCATTTTGAAATAATTATTTTCATCCAAAATCACAGAATCCAAAGTTTTCGGGTCATCCCAAAAACTGTAACCTTCATAAATTATAATATCCCTTGCTCCGGGGCTGATTATGTTACCTGTTACAGTTACATACTGAACTTTAACTTCTTCTTTACCGCAGGAGCAAAAAAATAAAATTGCTAATACAACTAAAACTATACTTTTCATAACAACCTTGATGTTAATATATCATATTAAAAATATTCAATTTATAATTTTCAATTTAAAATGAATTTTCAATTATTTAATTTCAAAGTAATAATAAAAGTGTTTTAATCCTTTAATTATTGTTATAATGTATTATTGTTTATAAATTAAACATTTTAAATTTTGAATTTATTGAAAATTTTAAATTGAAAATTGAAAATTATTTATCAATTCTATTCATATATATTTTCGATTTAATTAATCCCCATTTATTCAGACGGTGCTTGATTGATGTATTCAGAACACCAAAGCCGTATTTGACGCTTCTCGAAAAATTGATTGATGATGCTTCCCTGAAATACTTTGTAGGGCAGGTGATTTCGGCAATTTCGAATCCTGCCATAAAAATCTGCGAGAGCATCTGGTTGTCGAAAACGAAATCATCAGAATTAGTATTATAATTTATTTTGCGAATCACCTCGGCAGAGAAGGCACGGTAACCTGTATGATACTCAGAAAGCTTTTGCCCAATCATATAATTCTGGAACAAAGTAAGGAACCTGTTTGCTATGTATTTGTATAGCGGCATACCTCCACGTAAAGCACCTCTGCCAAGAACCCTCGAACCAAGCACAACAGGATAAACACCATTCGCAATTATATACGCCATCGAGTAAATCAGCTTGGGAGTGTATTGGTAATCGGGATGGAGCATAATCACGATATCGGCACCGATTTCGAGAGCTTTATTGTAACAGGTCTTCTGGTTGCCGCCATAGCCCTTGTTTTCCTCGTGTTTGATGATGTGGTGTATGCCGAGAGAACTGGCAAGCTCTACTGTCTTGTCGTTGCTCGCATCGTCAACGAGTACCAGCTCGTCAACAATATCGAGTGGAATTTCATTGAAGGTTTGTTCAAGTGTCTTTTCTGCATTATATGCAGGCAGAACAACAACTATTTTTTTCCCTAACAACATTTAATAAGTAATTAGCCAGAAGTAAAACAAAACACCCAATTGATTGCAAATTTAGTTATATATTATAAGGATAGCAAAATAAGGAGAAAATATAAAAGAATTACCATGCATATCCAAAACTGAGACCCCATAACCAATACATTTTATTTGAAGTGAAAAAAGGTGTAAAGCCAGTACGACAAACAAAACCGCCTTCGGGTTTTTGGTATCTATAACCTATATTCAACATCCATTTTATTTTATCATGTGGATAAGTAAAACCCTCATTCCAATCAGATTCTAAATAATCATAAAATAGACCAACACCCAATTCAACCTTGTGAATTTTACCAAAATCTGTTAATAACATTAATGGTATAGGTATATGAGATGGTAAAAGATTAATTCCAATTCCAATTCTTAAAATAATACTTGAATAATTACTAATTATTGTTGGGAATATAAAAATAGAACGGTCATAATTAAAACTTAAACTCCATGTATTCCCCATTATTTCTATATACCAGGCATTTCGAGCTATGGAATCTATATTAATAATCTCAATATTTGATTTACTATTAGTATCTTGTTGGGATAAAAGTTCCTGTGTTAGGCACAAAGAGATTATTAAAACCAAATTAATGAATTTTCTCAATTCTTTATATTCTAATATTAATTATTGAAAATCAAATTAAAAATAATGGCCGAAACTAATCCCAATAAGTGGTATTACCCCTTGGTTATAAAAATATATAGGTGTAAAACCTATTCTAAAAATAAAATCCTCTTTGCTTATTACTCTATAACCAATATTACCTATAAATTTTACCGCTTGCGGTGCTAAATTATAACCTTTTTGTTTGGGAGAATAATCTAATAATATACCAACTCCAAAATCTAAGTTGTGTGTTTTACCAAAAATAAAATTAACCATAAAAGGTGAACTAATGTGATAAAAAAAAATAAAATTACCTCCAACTCCTGTTCTTAAACTCAATTTATATAAATTATCGTTTAATAATATGTATTCATAATTAATAGATAAACCATAATTAACACCAAAAAATTCAATATACCAAAGATGCCTGCCAAGACTATCCTGGGGTATAACCTTATTTGATTGTATAGTATCCTGTTGAGAGAATAAACTCTGTGTCAAGCAGAAAGATGTTATAAATATTATGATGATAAATTTTTTCATGTTGAATTATTATTTATTGAAAATTTCAATAATTTATACATTAAAAATTATAATTTTTCATCAGCCACAAAATTCCATCGAGGACTAAATCTTTTTTCGGATATGTTTTGCTTCTTTGCTTTTTCAGTTCCCTGAAAACATATACTGATTCTCCTCCTGTGAGTATGATTGGAACCTTCTTTGATGCAAATTCTTCTTTTTCAATCTTATTAATAATTTCTTTTATTGCTCCTTTTGTTCCCGTTAGAACACCTGACCTGATTGCGTTTGCTGTTTCTTTTCCCACAGTTTTTTTAATTGATTTTATTTCTACTTTTGGCAGTGCAGAAGTTTTCTCTGCAAGTGATTTCATCTGTGTTGTGATACCCGGCATAATTGTGCCGCCGAGACATTTGCTGTTTTTATTAACTGCATTTATTGTGATTGCCGTTCCGCAATCAACTGTAATGAACGGCGGATTAATGAAGCTCATTGCTCCCAGCATTCCCAACACCCTGTCGATACCGATTCCTTTAATATGCCTGTATTCGAGAAAATATTGCTTTTCCGCCATCCTTTTAATATCAAATGCAATCACATTCATCTGTTTGAGAATCGGAAGCAAGATATTAAGTTTCCCGGGATTGACAGAAGAATAACCAATCAATAGTACATCATTTGAGTATTGATGTAAAAATGATTTGACTTTTCTTTCCCAATTCTTCTCATATTCAAGTGTTAAAGACCTGGCAGAGGATTTGATTTTAATCCTGCTGTTGCCAATATCAATAGCAGTAAAATTCAGTGCGATGCTTTTATTTCTGAGAGTAGTATCAGCCAAACCTCACCCTTACTATTATTTTGATGAATTATTGACAGCTTCTGTTATATCAATGAGCATATTATCTGTTAATTCAGAAATACCTCTGCTGAAAGCAGGGGCAACAGTTGTTACTTCATTATTATTTCTCGGAACCGATATGGTATACAATTTATTCAGAAGAACATTCCTTTCTGCTTTTAACGGTTCTTTTTTAATAAGGTTTATCTGAATCGATAATTTGACATAATTTGTGTCCGGTTCCCTGTCTCTCGTGTTGTGAGCAATCATATCGAGCAGATGCCCTTCGAGAATGTAATCGGGAATAACAAGAGAGTTTGGTTTTACAACT
>JACRLY010000042.1:0-3045 GCA_016219595.1 Ignavibacteriota bacterium
TCCCAACAACTTCGGAATTCAAATCAATAATTTCATTATTTTCCCTTAGCTTCAGCATTTCTCTTAGCCGTCTGTTTTCTATAACGGCATTTCTCATTCTTGTAACTTCAGTAGATAATTGCAGATTAAGTTCCCTGAGTGATTTATTTTCGCTCTGCAATGCTCCCGGCTTAGGAATCCATGTGAATACACTTTGCATCCATCCGACTGTGCCTATTACAACAGTTCTGAAACCCCCGATTCTGGAGACATCTCCGAGTGATATTAATGATAAAGAAATGATAACGAGTGCTACAAGCGTGAAGTATTCTTTGTATTTTGCTACAAAATTTATGAAACCCTGCATTTTCTCACTTTTGCATGGATATGATTCAAAAAAAAACTACATTTTATATAATATTATCAATAACGAACGCTTTTTATAAGTACAGAAGAATATTCGGTCAGGTTTTCAAGTACCTTTCCTGTACCTCTGACAACGGCAGTCAGCGGGTCTTCGGCAACATATACCGGAAGGCTTGTCTCGCGTCTCAGCCTCTCATCCAATCCTTTAAGCAAAGCACCTCCTCCGCTTAGCATTATTCCTCTGTCATATATATCCGATGCCAGTTCAGGTGGTGTTTTCTCGAGTAAATTCAAGACTGCATTTACAACTTCATTGATACATTCGGCTAAAGCATCTCTTATCTGAATCGAGCTTATCTGTATCATCTTTGGAATACCCTTGAGCAAATCTCTTCCTTTGACTTCAAATTCGACTTCCTCATCCAATTCAACCGCAGAACCCACCTGGCATTTAATCATCTCTGCAGTTCTTTCGCCTATGACAATATTATGTATTTTCCTGAAGTACTGAACTATTGCATCAGTCATCTCATCTCCGGCAACTCTTATTGATTCGGCACTTACTATGCCTGATAATGCGATTACTGCAATCTCTGTCGTACCGCCGCCAATGTCGACTATCATATTTCCGATTGGTTCATGGACATTTAATCCTATTCCTATAGCACCTGCCATCGGTTCTGCCAGTAAATGAACTTCTTTGGCTCCGGCATGTTCGCAACTGTCCCTGACGGCTCTTTTTTCCACCTCCGTAATGCCTGAAGGAATACTTACGACAACTCTGCGAGCAGGCTGCCAGCTAAGTGATACTTTCCTTATAAAAGCTCTTAACATTCCCTCAGCGATTTCGAAATCAGCTATAGCTCCGTCCCTGAGTGGTCGAATTATCTGTATATCCCTGTGTGTTTTTCCAAGCATCGCCTGGGCATCATGCCCGATTGCTATTATGTGTTTTGTCAGGCTATCAAAAGCTACAATTGAAGGTTCATTCAGCACTACTCCCTTACCCTTCATCCAGATAAGTGTGTTTGCTGTTCCAAGGTCTATAGCAACATCGTTTGAAAAAAGCTGGAATATTCCCATAACTGATTTTTCTCTTTTTAAATCAATCGTAAATTTATTATAGAAAAAAAAAATACAATAATTATCTTATAATATTAAGGAAAAAAGGATTAATTAATTTTCATTTTTTAAAAAAACTTAATGCAGCTATTGCTTGATAAGTATTTTAATTAGAATTTTTCATTTTAAAAAAATGAGTATACTAAGATATTTAATCTCTTGATCTTCTCCCCCCTGAAAAATTCTTCCCTTTTGTTCCTTTACTTTTTGAGTATCTGTCTCTCGGACTCCTGTCCCTTGAATCTATGCCACGTGTTCCTTTATCTCCTTTTGAATCTCTTCTTTCGGAACTCCTGCCTTTGAAATCCCTATCTCCGAAACCTCTGCTACTTGAACTTCTATCTCTTGCTCCTCTATCAGTTCCGTAATCTCTGTCTCTTGGGGGTCTGTCCTTTGGTCCTCTTTCTCCTCTTGAATCCCTGTCTCGCGAACCTCTGAAATCTCTCTGACTTTTGTCTCCCCCCGAATCCCTGTCCCTTCTTGGTCCTCTACTTCTTCCGGAATCCCTGTCCCTCGAAAAACTTCTCCCGGGTTTATAATCTCTCTTGTTCCTTTCACCAAATCTGGATTTAGATTTAAAATCCCTCTCTTTATTTTCATGGAAAAAATTCCCTTCGAAAACAATCACGAACTCACCTTTGAATTTTAATTCTTCGAATTTATCGTATAATTCGCTGAATGTTCCATAATGATTGGTTTCAAAATGCATTGTAAGATTGCATCCTATATATGCCCTTCTGTTCGGCATCAGCTTGGCAGCAGCTTCAAGTACAGCCATTAACCTGTAAGGAGCCTCAAGCAATACAATAGTCCTTCTTTCTTCCCTCAGATTTTTTAACTGGCTCATTCTTTCCTCGTGGTCGCGGCTCAAAAAACCTGCATAAATAAAAGTTTTTATCGGGAACCCGCTTTTTACTATTGCAGCCATCAGGCTCGATGCGCCGGGAATAACTTCAACCTGGTAGTTCCTGTGTATTGCTGTTTTCACCAGTTGAAAACCGGGGTCGGCAAATACAGGTGTGCCGCAATCAGAGATTAATGCAAGCTTTTTCCCTTCTTCCAGCATAAAAATAATTTCCTGGGTTTTCTGCTCTTCATTCTGTTCATTTAATTCAACGATGTCGCACGAAAGATTATTATTTCTCAATAACTTGAATGCAGGCTTTGCCTCCTCGCATACTACCAAATCACAATTCTTTAATACTTTGATTGCCCTGAGACTTATATCTTCATCATTACCGATTGGCGTTGAAACTATATAAAGTATTCCATTCTTTTTTTCTTTAACTTCTTCAGGTAAATTTCTTTTTCCCATTTTATTTAATTTGATTAATAAAAAAAGCCGCCCCTTGTGTAGGACGGCTTTGAAAAATTGTTAATTATGGATTTTCAATATCAACATATTCCAGAACCTTGGTTATTCCGGCTCCATGTCTCATGATTTTAAACTCATCGGTTGTCATATCAATAACCGTTGATTCACCCAGGAAGTGATACGTATCCGATCGAACTGCTACATCTACAAACGGCATAAATCTTTTGATTAGGTTTTCAGTGTCACTTATCGATACTCCGTCA
>JACRLY010000042.1:3057-11703 GCA_016219595.1 Ignavibacteriota bacterium
TGCAGATATTGATATTATCGGTTTATCTAATTCTTTAAGTAGTAATTGGGATAAAATATGTTCCGGAACTCTTATACCGGCTGTTTTTCGTTTTGTATCCCATGCAAATTTTGGAACCTCCTTTGATGCAGGTAGCACGAACGTATACGGTCCGGGAATTAATCTTTTGATTGTTCTGTAAGCCGTATTACTTACTTTAGCAAATTCTGATAAATTAGATAATGAACCGCAAAGGAATGTCATGGCTTTTTCTTCAGGAAGACGCCTGATTGCCCTGATTCTGCCTATTGCTTCTTTATTCGATAATTCACATCCTAATGTGAATCCCGTATCGGTTGGATATAAAATGACCGCGCCTTGCCTCAAAGAATCTGCTACCTCGTAGATTTTTCTTATCTCGGGTGTCTTCGAGTGTATTGTTAAAACTTCTGATGTCATAAATACCCCATAGTTTAATTAATGAAATATTTTGATTAAGGAAGTAAAGTATAATTTATAATGCTGCATATTATTTATTTAACCAAAATCAAATCTTAGTATTATAGTCTGTTCTTTTCAATTATTATTGTTTTGGTTGTCATTTTTATATTTTCTCTTAAAATAAATATAAAAAGGAATTCCGATTCCTACAAGTAAAATTCCAAACAGTGAATTAATTATTTGGACTTTTCCTGCAACATAATTCTCAATATCATTAATCAAAGTAAATATAACGAATGCTGTTGCAAATATTACAAATATTGCAGGTATAACAGGATAACCTATTACTTTATATGGTCTATGCCTGTCCGGCATTTTCTTCCTCAATACAAATACACCGAATGCACCCAATCCATAAAATATCCAGCTTACGAAAATCAACATATCCGTCAGTATATCAAATGTTCCGCTCAATACAAGAAGTGATGACCAGACTGCTTGTAAAATTAATGCATTCCCAGGAGTTCTGTATTTGGGATGTACATTCCCGAATATTGGATATAACATACCCTTATGTGACATAGCATAATATACTCTTGCACTTACCATAATTGTTCCGTTCGATGTGCCGAATGTCGAAATCATCACCGCAGCCGCAACAAAACCTCCTCCTACAGAACCCAGAACAGTCCTTGCCACATCTGATGCAACTAATGTCGAACCCGCCATTTTTTCCACAGGCAGTATATATAAATAGGCAAGATTAATAAGGACATAAACAACAATAACTATTGATGTGCCGATTATCAATGCCAGCGGAATATTTCTTTGAGGCTTTTTCACTTCTCCCGCAATGTATGTAATATTATTCCATCCGTCATAAGCCCAGAATGCACCGGATACAGCCGCAGTCAATCCCGCAAATAAACCCATTCCCGTCATATTCAATGTTGGTGAATCTTTCCAGAAATTTTCAAATGAACCGTTTCCTATGGCAAACCCAAGTATAACAAGAATAAGTATTGCAATAACCTTAGCACTTGTAAAAAAGCTTGTTACCCTTCCTCCCAGCATAACTCCTGCATAGTTAACGCCGCTAAGAAATAATATCACAAATATTGTCAGAGATTTTACTCCAAAGTTTTCCAAAGGAAAAATATTCCCAATGAATGGTATATGAATAATAAATCCTTGCTCAATTCCCTGAGGCAATCTGGGCAGAGCAAAAAAGTATTGGGTGTATTCCGAAAAAATATAAGTAATCGAAGCAATTGAACCGGTTTGTATCACTGCAAGAATTGCCCATCCGTAAAAATATGCTGTCCAGTCCCCATAAATCTCTTTAAAAAAAATATACTGCCCGCCCGTCTCTGTAATCATTCCGGCAATCTCGGCATTCGTCAATGCACCGAACAGTGTAATAACACCTGCAATCACCCATACTGCAATCAGCCATTCAGGAGAACCAAGCTGAGAAGCCATCAGTGCCGGCTTTTTGAATATGCCCGAACCTATGACAGCACCTACGACAATAGCAATAGTAGTAAATAATCCAAGAGTTGGAAGTAGTGAGTGTTTTTCTTTCCCTTTACCTGCGTACATCAATAATAATTTATTAGCTTTACGAATCTTTAACTTCAATTGCAAATATAAGGAAAGAGTAGTTTACTAACGACATTAATTGATTTATTACTTTTATATCCAGCCGAAAAAATTTTCAATTAGAATGTTACTACTTGTTAATCTCATAAATCTTCAAATTCTTCTTTTGTCATCTTTGCCTGTCTTAGAATTGCATTAAATGTGCCTATAGGAACATCTTTTGTATGCATTGCCACATAAGTTTGTCTTCCATCTTCATGTCTCAGAATGATGTGAGAACCGCTTTGTCTTTTTATCACAAACCCGGCTCGGAGAAGTTTTGAAAGGATTTCGCTCGCTTTGTAGGGCATCTACATCTCGATGGTTGAAAATAAATATTCCTCAGTCAAGCTTATCGGCTCATTATTTGATGCTTTTTCATCGAGCCAGAGTTTAATCAAATCACCTGCGGCAGATTTAGCACCTTCAATTCCCAATCCGTGTGTTGTTAAGTTCAGTGTAGGTATATGGGCATAATAATACCCCCCCGGGAAATCATGCTCATGTATTTTTTCATATAGTATCGGAATATTCATAATCACTCCTATCGTTTTTCTTATAAACGAAATTTAATAATTTTTTATTGTTTGACTAAAAGTATTTATGGTGTCCATCCATAATACTTTTCAAAGAGCGGATCAATGGTTGTGAAACGTCATACTTCTTCATCATACTTACAAACACCGAATTCACCCAAGTTGCTTTTTATACTTTTTAAATGCTTAGAATATCTTTAAAACTAATGATAATGATGTCTTAATCTTTAACATGTCATTATCACTAAGTTTACCGATTTTTCTGACAAATCTTTCTTCGGAAATCGAGCGAACCTGAAAACAATCCGCTGATGAGGATTTATCGAGGTTATTCATTTTGCTTGGATTTATTCTGACCATCCAGGGTGCTGATGCAAACTGAACCTTCCAGTCTGTCAGAGGAACGATAATCCTCAAGGGCAGTATTCCCAATTCATCGTCATTGACAATCACAGCGGGTCTGGTTTTCCTGATTTCTGCTCCAATAGAGGGGTTCAGGTTTATCAACCAGATTTCACCCGACTTCTTATAGATTCAAGTGCTTTCTCAACAAGAAAGAGCCTTTTGTCCACAGGTAATGTATAAATCTCATTCAGAAGTACTTTGGTTGTCATTTATTTATCCCTGATTTATTAAATATTGTCTAAAATAATAAAACGAATTGAGAAAACAATTTATTTTATCATAGAAATGTAAATACTGATATGATGTCCAGCGTAGTACTTTTCATAGAAATGTCATTTATTAATATACTTCGTCATGTGTTCCAATTGTTTCGAGAATTATTACTTCTTTATTATTTCCAAATTTATCTTTTACAGTATTAAAACTGAAAATTAATCTCAAATTGAAATTGATTGAACAACTTAATGAACCTTTTAGTGTGCCTTTTAATTTGTGTGTTTTTTAATTTGGGGTCGAAAGGATTTTCCGATAAAATTTTTAGAATTTCGATGAGCTCATTTTTAAATTGAGTGTCATGTTTAATGTACTTATTGACATTTTTAACAAATAATGATGTATTGACTAATTCCAGGCTCAATGAAATAATTCCTCGATTATTTCATCAACTGTTTTCGGTTTGAGTTTACCGGATTTAAATTCTTTCCGTGCCTGTAAAATCTCTTTTTTTAATTCATTTCTTCTTTCTTCGATGGCTCTTTTCCTGATAATATCGGCAATTTCGAGCTGATCAAACGCGGAAAATTTTTCAACTGATTCCAGAACGTCATTATATGTGTGCATAATAAATATAACCTTTAAAATAAATCAATTTGATTGACTTACAAATTATTAAATTATTTTATTATTACTTCATCCCTCAGCTCCTTTTTGGTTAAGGTTTTTCAAAGAGCGGGTCTATACTTGTGAAACGACCTACCTCATCATCGTATTTACGCACACCGAAATCACCAAGGTTCGATTACCTATCCTATTCCTTACTTATCCTAATCTGGTGGTATGACAGCCCCATTTATTACTTAATCAATTAATAATTTATAAATTATCCTTAAATGTTTGAATATCTATTCCTGATTGTTTCAATAATTGTCTCAAAGTATTTGGATTAACGGGTTTGTGTGCCGGAACAGTGATTTTAATAATTTTGTCAAGTACTCTTTTCTGCAGTCTGATATGACTGCCCTTCTGTCTTATAACTATAAATCCAAGTCTTTGTAATGCGGAGATTATTTGTTTGTAACTTAATTCCGGATATTCACTCACAAAGTAACCTCTGCAAAGATCGGCTTCTCAAAGCTAATTAACTCATCCTCAACCGGTTCAAGGTATAATTCTATTGCCTCTTTTATATTTTTTAAAGCATCATCTTTTGTCTTGCCTTCACTAATGCATCCGGGTAATGATGGTACATAAACAGTATAACTGCCATCGTCACATTCTTCAAGAACAACTTTGAGATTCATAATATTTCCTGTAATAAAATTGTATAAATAGCTGACAAACTAATAATTAAATTATTTTATTCCAAAATCAAATTCGAATTACTTATTCGGGGTAAATAAAACGTAATTAAATTTAAAATCCCATAATTTAAAATTTTAATTTATTGATGATTATTGAAAATGATGTTTTCTCTATCCCTTCCTGAATGCTGTTTTCAGGAAATTTCCAAACGACAGTGATTCCTCATCTGTCTTGATTGGCTTTTGTTTCAGCATCTCTTTTGTGATTGCGGTTGAGTCGTCTTTGTTAATTAAATCGGGTAATTGATTTGGCTTGGAATAATCGTGAACAAGGCTCACGTGGTGGTCTGTTACGCCTAATAACAATTTCTTATTTTCAGCATTAACTATATAAAGATGTGCCTTTGGTGATAATGACATCCTCGATACTATGGATAGTTCGCTGTTAAGTTTCTTTTGCTTTGTTTTTTTTGCTATTCTCTTAATAAGGAGCAGGATAATGCCAAGAACGGCAACAAGCAGAACCAAAGATAAAAACGATTTTAATAATGCACTTTCCGGCATCGCATAGCTCCATCTATTATTTAGGAAATCCTTTTCTATTATTATTACTGAATTAATCAGTAATATATTTTTTTTATTTTAAAATTATAATTTAAAAATTCATTGAAAATTTAAAATTTAAAATTTTTTCCATTATCTCTTGATCGCACGCAGCCTGTCAGTCGGGTCAATCAAGGTTGTTATTCTGATACCGAAGTGTTTGTCGATTACGACTACTTCGCCTTCGGCTACTTTTTTACCATTAATCAACACATCAACAGGCTCGCTCACAAGCTTATCGAATTCGACAACCGAGCCTCTGCCTAATCTGATTATATCCCTGATAAGCATATTCGACCTTCCTAATTCAATAGAAACCGGTAATTGCAAATCATAAAGCAGCTCGAGCTTGGGGTCGAGCGGCGAAAATATAGTCTGTTCCCCGCTATACTCCATCTCAGGGAATTTTACATCCCCTGCTTCGAGCGGTCCTCCTTTAGTTGCTACCGCTGAATTTGTATCGTTGGCAGAATCTCCGCCTTCGTTGCTTATCATTGAATCAATTTCTTCCTGCGACATTGCCATTATTAACTCTCCTCTTTAAAGGAAATATCCTCCATGACGAAATCCTCTTCCGTGAGTTGACGTGTAATCCTTACAGCTTTTTTTCCTTCCACACTACCCGGTCTGGCAGCCAATTTTCTTTTATCTGCGATTATTACTTCCAGTTCCTGGTTTATTCTTTTATTCAATTTTATTATATCCCCGGTCTTCAAATCAAGCAGTTCCCTTACTGTAACTGCTGCTCTTCCGAGTTCTGCCACAACAGGTAAAAAAGTAGTTGTCATCTGCTGTTTCATTATCGACATATTTTCCCTGATACGTCCCGGGCTAAGCTTCAGCACACTCGTCGAAATCTGCTGCCTGTTCAGCTTTGCCATTACTTCTTCGAGTGCAAAAGTCGGAAAACATAAATTCATCAGGTATGTATTTACCCCAATATTGACATCGAGTGATACAACAATTACAATTTCAGATGCCGGGGCTATCTGTACGAAATCAGCTTCCATTTCCAGCCTCTGGTACTTGAAATTAAGGTCTGCTATCGAACGCCATGCATTTCTCAAATCGGATAATGCATGTTCGATTACATTCCTGATTACAGCCTGTTCGATTGGTGTGATTGACCTGATTTTTGGAGGTGCATCCGTTCCACCGCCTAACAGCCTTTCTACAACTGTTAGTGCAAGCTGGGGGCTGACCTCGAGTATCCCGCTGCCGTCTGTTCCCTCTATATCGAATACATATATACAGCTCGGATTTGAAACCGATAGTATAAATTCTGAGTAAAATAACTGGTCAACCGATGTTACATTAATCGATACAATTGTCTGAAGTTTTGACACCAGGTAATATCCGAACACCTCTGCAAAATTTTCATGCACTGTCTGTAGAGTTCTGACCTGGTTCTTTGATATCCTGTTGGGGCGGCGGAAATCATAATTGGAGATTTCACCTTTAGTAACTTTACCGCTCAGAATATCATCGACATCCACCGAACCCGAAGTCATTTCGGAGAGCAGATTGTCAATTTCATTTTGTGATAAAACGTCAGACATAATTAATATTAAATTTTACTGAATTATAAATTCCTGCAAAATTGCTTCCTTAAGCACCATTTTATTCGACAGGAATACTTGTGTCAGCTTGGAATTTATCATTCCCTGCAATGTATCCCGCCTTATAGATTGAAGCTCCTGAACAGTCATCGAACCTAACAGGTTATTTACTGTACCCTTCACTGAGGCAATCGGTCTAAGCATCAATGGACTCTCTTCAGGCTTTTCCTTTTTAATTTCCTTCATCTGTTCTTCATTTACATAAAAATCAAGACCTATGTCAACTACAACAAATTGAGTAGACATACTCGGATTCGTTGTAATCCTTCCGGTTGACATAAACCTTTCATTTTCTTCTTTTTTAATTTCTTCTGGCTTAAAATCATCGTCTTTTGCCTCTTTCACTTCTTCTGTCTTATCTTTGCCTTCGCCGTTAATTGCCATTTTCTGAAGGTCAGGTTTGATAATTACCATATAAACTACAATCAGCAAAATAAACAGAACGACTACGGTTCCTCCTACCATAATCAGCATTTTCATCAAGCCCATTTCACCCGGTTTCTTGGGTGGCTTTTCTTCTGTTTTTTTCTCCTGCGATTCTGTGCCTTCGGCTTCTTTTTCTTTTGCCATCTTTTAATTAATAATTTAAATGTAGAAAAAATATTTTCACAAATTTAATAATCGGCTAATTGTTTGAAAATATTTAGTTTTTGAATATAAAAAAGTGTGCCAACCTGAAAGATATGTAATTATCAAGTGTTTAATAAATTGAATTGGTATCTTAACCAATAAAATGAATAAAAAACTACAATTTAATGGCGAATATTAATCATAATTCGATTATATAGCATCGTGATTTAATTCCGGTTCATTACTTAAAAAAATCTATAAATTACAATTTATCTTTTTAAGATTTTAAATTGAACATTAAAAATTCATTTTAAAATTTAAATTTCAAATTTTTTGAATTATTCCTTAATCTTCGAATTTATCCTTCTTCTACCGATGCAATAGTATTCAAATCCGAGTTTTGCCATTTCATCGAGGCTATACAAATTTCTTCCGTCGAATATAATCGGATTTTTCATCAATGATGTTAATTTTGAGAAATCCGGCTTCCTGAAAACATTCCATTCTGTTGCTACAATCAATGCATCAGCATTCTCCGTGCAATCATATATACCGGTAGCATAACTTATTTTATCCCCATAGACTTGCCTTGTATTTGCAATTGCTTCCGAATCATAAGCTTTAACATTGGCTCCTTTTTCAAGGAACATATCAATTAACCTGAATGCAGGTGCTTCTCTTGTGTCGTCCGTGTTGGGCTTGAATGCTAATCCCCATAATGCAAATTGTTTCCCTTTAATATTTCCTTCAAACCTCTTTAGTATTAGATTGAAAAATCTATTTATTTGATTTTCATTAACATTTTGTGCTGCTTTTACTATCTTCAATTCAATACCAGCCGAATCTGTAGAATGAATCAATGCCTTCACATCCTTTGGAAAACATGACCCACCATAACCTATGCCTGCAAATAAAAATCTCTTGCCTATCCTGCTGTCTGAACCTATTCCTACCCTGATATTTTCTATGTCCGCACCAACCTTTTCGCAATACTCAGATAAATCATTCATAAATGAAATCTTAGCCGCAAGAAATGAGTTCGCCGCATATTTAGTTACTTCAGCACTCTTCACATCCATAAACAAAATAGGGTTGCCGCTTCTTACAAAAGGCTCATACAAATCCCTTAATATTTCTTCAACCTGTTTACTGCTTGTGCCGATTACCACTCTTTCCGGTTTTAATGCATCCTCCACTGCAAATCCTTCTCTCAAAAATTCAGGGTTACTTACTACTTCTATTTTATTTCCGGGAAAATTCTTATCAAATATTGCTTTGACTTTTTCTGCAGTTCCTACAGGAACAGTGCTCTTATTTATTATTATTTTTTCA
>JACRLY010000042.1:11733-14410 GCA_016219595.1 Ignavibacteriota bacterium
TATCATTATTTTTTCCCCATCCAATCTATTTTTCAACATAATATCTGCTATATCCCCCGCACATTTCAGTACATGCTGTAAATCCGCAGAGCCATCCTCATTTGGAGGAGTTGGCAGGCATAGGAATATTAATTTACAGTTTAAAACTGCATCTTCGAGCCTGGTTGTGAAATGAAGCCGCCCTTCATCCAGGTTTTTCTTGAGATACCTGTCTAAACCCGGTTCAAATATTGGGGCTATACCTTTTTTCAGCATTTCTACTTTTTCTTCGATAATGTCCACACAATACACTTCATTTCCCGTTTCGGCAAAGCAGGTTCCGCTCACCAATCCTACATAACCTGTTCCAATCACTCCGACATTATAAGACATTAATACAATCCAGCCTTTCTTTCTTCCACTATTTTAAAATTTGCAAATGTAATATCTATAAATACTATTATGATTCAATATTATTGACTGAATCCTCCTGACCCTTAATTAGATTCACTTTATTGTTATCGGCTGTCTTCCATAATTTTTCAGAATTTATATCAGTCATAGCCTTGGTTTTACCGAATTGAACCAGGTGTTCTAGTCCCTCGACTGCTTTTTTTACCATTGCATTTTTTTCTTCTATTTCTGAATCCTGAAAATCAGATAAAACATAATCAACCATTCCACCCTGTGGAAAATTCTTACCGATACCGCATCTAAGCCTGAAAAATTCCTCAGAGTCAAGTGTATCTATGACAGATGCGACACCGTTATGTCCCCCATCACTTCCTCCCTGCTTGAGATGTATCTTCCCCAAAGGAAAATTATATTCATCGCAAACAACAACAATTCTTCGGGTTAATAACTTGTAGTCTTCTAAAAATTCAGCCACTGCTTCTCCGGAGGCATTCATATATGTAATTGGAAGCATCACAACAACAAGCTGACCTGCTATTCTTAGCGAGGCATGATAGCTCTTACCGAACATTTTCATCATCGGTTTCTTATGTTTATCGCACAGTTCGGCGGCAACCATCCATCCAATGTTATGCCTGTTCCCGGCATACTTACTACCCGGATTTCCAAGACAAACAATCAGCCAGTCAACTTTCTGAGACAATTTTTTAACTTTCTATTTTTTAATTATTTATTTTCTGTATGAGTTTCAATTTTAAATTTTCAAATTCCAATTTTCAATAAATTTAATATATTCAAATTTTTAAAGTTGAAATTTATTGTTAATAAAATTCCACTTTCTTTCCTTGTTTTATGTTTATCAAATAACACAATATTTATTTTATACAACAATCTATCTTTTTTTAATACTTTAAAATTTAGTATTAAAAATTCATTTTAAATTTTAAATTTTAAATTAAATATACTATCATACAAAAAAAGGTATCCCTGCTATAAGAATACCTTTCATAAATCAAATCAACTAAAATGTTAATCTTTTTTGGATTCTTTCTTAGTTTCCTTCTTCTCTTCTTTTTTCTCCCCTTCTTCAGTTGCTGCGGCTCCTTCTTCAGTCGCGGCGGCTGCAGGTGTTTCTTCCTTGACAAGTCGCGGATGCAATACCGATACAATGACCGTATCCGGTTGAACATCGAAGTGTATGCCTTCTCTCACAAGGTCCTTCACATGCACTGACTTGCCTATCGTCATCGCCGATATATCTATTTCGAAAGAATCCGGCATATCCGCAGGAAGACAATGTATTTTAACCCTGTGCAATGTATGCTGAAGCACTCCGCCGTCTCTTACACCTACTGCCTGTCCTTTGAGTAAAATAGGCACTTCTACACCCATCATCTTACCGCTTTTCACACCGAATAAATCGAAATGAAGCAACTTGTCTGTCACCGGGTGGAAAGATGTAGCTTTCAAAACACAAGCAAGCGGTTGCGTTGAATCGTCAATAAATAAATCGAATATTCTGCTGTGGGCAGTGTAAACTATCGGTCTGAGAGCCAGTGGATGAGCTGCTACAGGGATTGATTCGCTTCCTTCTGTATAATAAATTCCGGGAACCAAACCCTGGGTCCTGACAAGCTTCGCACCTTTCTTGCCTGTACCTCGTTTAACTGCTTTTAATGTTATCTCACTCATTTTTTTTATCCTTAAACATCTATTATAAAATTATCTTTCTATTTCAAACAAAGAACTTATTGAACGGTTGTCATGTGTCCTGATTATCGCCTCTGCCAGTAATTCAGCAACAGAAACAACCTCTATTTTACTGCATTCCTGTTTCAATTGTATTGTATCTGTTACAAACAACCTTTCTATAGCTTTTGAATTTTCTATCTTCTCTAATGCTTTCCCTGAAAATACCGGGTGAACACATATTCCATGAATTGATTTTGCTCCTTTGTCTTTCAAAACTTCCGCACATTGTACAAATGTAGAGCCTGTATCAATCAAATCATCAACTATTATAACATTCTTATCTTTTACCTCACCGATTACGCTGACGATTTCTGCAACGTTGTGTGCAGGACGTCTCTTATCAACCAGTACCAGGTCGCCGCCTATTCGTTTCGAATAAGCCCTTGCTGTTTTCACTCCTCCTACGTCGGGTGCAGCAATAGCAAGATTATCGAGATTCAGCTTATTCAAAGCCTTTATCAGAACCGGCGACGCATACAAGTAGTCTAACGGTATATCGAAAAAGCCCTGAATCTGCGACGAATGCAAGTCA
>JACRLY010000076.1:0-1185 GCA_016219595.1 Ignavibacteriota bacterium
AAAAAAAATAAAAAGAAGTAAATCAATTTTTTCATAATAACTCCAAAAGAGTTTAAACATATATTAATAAATTTACAATCAATATTAATGATGAAAGAATCCATGATTTATTTTATCATGGATTCTTCATTCTAAATTTTCATTTTCTAAAATTTCAATTTTCAATGAATTTAATATTTTAATTCCCCTCCATAATAAACAGGAGGGGAACTAAGAATAATATAATTTTATTTCTCAATTACAACGGGTAATTGAATTGGTTTCCCGTTTATTTTTCCAATCACATAATATACACCTGAACTCAATCCTTTGGCATCGAACACTTCATTATATTCTCCGGAGGATAAGTTTTTCGAGACAAGATTGGTAATTGTCATACCTCTTGAATCGATGACAGATATATTTACATTACCTCCATTTCCGGAAACAGTATAATGAATATTTGTCCTGGTGCTAAATGGATTCGGACCGGCATTCAAAGTAATCGAATTACCGTCTTCGTCCTGTACACCAACCGGGTCGCCGCCTGTACCATTCAAATCAACAGATAATTTATTGTTGTTTGATGCATTCGAATTAATTTCAATAACTCCTGTATAATCTATTTTCTCAATAGGAGCAAATTTGATTTTTATATCGGTCTTTGCACCGGGTTGAACAGTTACAGGATAAGTAGTAGGTGAAACAACATCGAATATTCCGCCAGGAGTCTGAACAATATTTGTTGAGGTAATGCTCAGTGCCTGGTCGCCTGTGTTCGATATTTCGAGCGTACTTTCATGCGGAGAATTAATGGGAACTTCTCCGAATACTACAGAACTCATATTGGATTCTATACTGGCACCTGCACCACCTGCAATGCCATTACCCGTCAATTTTACAATATAATCACTGCCGTTGACAGCATTTGATTTAATTGTAAGGTCGGCATCATAGCCAAACGGGTCAGCAGGTTTAAATCGAATTGTAAATGTTTCCGACATACCGGGCTGAATAGTAACAGGCAGAGTTGGGCTGACTATTGTAAAGTTATCCGAATCCTCCCAGTCTACAGTGATTTGGGTAATATTCAAAGCTTCTTCGCCCGTGTTATTAATATCTAAAGTTTTGTCTTTTTCTTCATTGACCGTTACATCTCCGAAATCAATTTCGGTTGCAGAGCTTGCAATCTTGGGTCCAATTCCG
>JACRLY010000076.1:1232-49034 GCA_016219595.1 Ignavibacteriota bacterium
TTGCAGAGCTTGCAATCTTTGGTCCAATTCCGTTGAGCCATCTCAAAGAATTACCAATAAGATTGTTCCTGGCTGTAATATTTGTTATAATTATCGGATTGAAACCTATCAGGACGATTCTAGCATTTGAAACTTCAGAGCGGACAGCAACTACTGAGTCCGCAAATTTATGTTTCAATATTGGAATAGTTTTTGGATTATTTACATCAATTGCCTGGGTAATCCAATGGTCTTTTCTGAATGTTTTATCAAATCCATTAGTAATTGGGTCATTGGGATATCCGACAATTGAAAAATTCCAGCCTGATGATTCACCCTGGTAACAATTACCTCCCCAAGAACATCCGATTTTATAAATGAGGCTCGGAGTACTCATTTCCATTTCAGGTACTGATAAAGCACCACTAATTAATAAAGGAGTTCCACCATCAATTATTGAATTCATTGTTGATGCTTCTTCATCAGTTATTGTTCCTTCTTCTCCAAGAGTCCAAACTACCGTGTTTAATTTATTAAACTGGGTGTAAATCGGAATAAAATCTGTCACATTAAAATCAAAATAATCCGTATACCCTGCACCGGATATTGTACCTCCTAAACTTTTTGCCCCTTCGGCAGCATCGTCAATTACCTGGAATTTGTCAATTTCGGCAGAAGCAACAGTAACAGAACCTTTTCCTTCTGTTGCTGATGGATTATTTTTTTCTTTGACAGATATTTCAGCATCACCGATACCAATCATATCACCTGTTGTTAGTTTTAGAGTTACTGTTTTATTTGCAAGAGCTCCAATTGTCAATTCTTCCGATAAAACACCGTCATCAGAGGTTTTCTTTACTTCACTCGGAAGCTGAACAGAAGCATTCCAGTTAGATGGAGTTCTCGATGTTTTTGTAACATTGATAGTATAAGTTTTCGGAGAGTTAGTCAAATTTTTAATTTCAAAATCCCTTTGTGCTGTCGAGCCAATACCAACTGCAGATGTTTGTGGACCCGCAGTGCATGTGAATTCCATATCGGGCTGGCCTTCAGAACCTTTAACGCAATTTAATATTTTTTTCACATCAGCGTATTGCGCATCATACTCCTGAACAATACCGATGAAGTGGAGGTTATCTATATTCCACCCGGCAGGAATTGAATAGTTATAAGTATGCTTATAACTCTGTCCTATACCAACTGTTGCGGGTATCTTATCTGCAGTTCCCCATACATCACCAAGCATATCTCTCAATACATGCATATGATGATAATTTGGACCTACTCCAGCTTGATCGTGGATTAAATCATCCTCGGTTATATAAACATTGAATCTGAATTTACCGGATGCTGCCTCTGCAAAAATAGCTTCTATATTTGCTGTTAGCATCCGATTAGACTTATTAATAGAATAGAAAAGTTTTACTTCCACTTTTGCAGGTTTACTTAAAGCTTCATTTACCATACTGGTCCATGAGCCTACATAACCAACCATTGCACTTGTACCGGCTAAATTATATGTCCTGTCAACTGTCGCACAAGGTACTCCGGTAACTCCAAAAGCACTTGCGAGTTCTAAATTTTCAGGTATTTCGTAAGGGTCACCATTATAAGCATGTAATTCGACACCTATAACATCGTTTGGGTGTGCTGCAAGAATCTGAGTCATCATTGGTTTACCACTTGAACCGCATGGTGGGCACCATGTTCCTGTAAATTCTTCGATCAGAACAACTCTTTTTGGTTGAGCATAACCGAAACTGCTGATTAATACTAATGCGAGCAAAATCGAAAATATTCTGCCCATGAATGTTGTAGAATTAGATTTCATAAAGCCTCCCGTTGTTAAATAAATAATTTATTTAAAAGTATTCATTGTCATGCCCAAATAGATATTAATACAAAAAAGTGGAATTTGTTTCACTTTTTTTTGTGTGCCTTTTATTCTTATCTATTCAACTAATATTGTTAATACCAAAATATAAACTTACACTGAAATAATATAAAAAGCAATAAAAATTTCTAACTATTTATAAAATAGCATCACTCGATTACTAAATGACACATGAAAGGCAATTTGGTCTCAGAAATAATGAAATATTTTTTTGATTAAGATTGGTTATTCTATTATTCTATTTAATTCTATAGAGTTATATTATTGGATAGTTATTTATTAAAATAATAATTTTGTATTATTATTCGACTTGTAATGGAGAACGGATAAATTTTATTCTAAGTTCTCCAAAAAAAAACCAGCCATTTCTTACCGGATTTTTTTATAAAGTCTACATTTATTGTATCAGACATCGATAAACTTAGTATGACAATTAATTAAATTTATTCTTATTTTATTATTTCGTAATAATGTCACACTGAGCGAAGTCGAAGAGTCGTTATTGAATTAGTGGCATCCGCAATTACCGCCGCAGCCACATGCATGGGAGTGGCTTTCATGCTGATGCGATGAAGCTATTGCTCCTGAATTGAAAACGACAAAACCCTCGGTATAATCTTTTGCTGAATGACAGCCGCAAATTTTATCTTCGAGTCTTTCACCTTCTTCGACAATGACCTGTTTTTCATTTCCGCATCGTTCACATGTATAATTATATATTGACATTTTGTCACCTTAAATCAAATTTTCACATAAAATATTAGGTAAAATTAAATAAATTTTTAGTAAGAACAAAATTTATTGTGTTTGCTTATGTTTTTTTAATTTGCAGAAAATTAAATAAATACATAATACTACAATTGGGAAAATTTATGTCGCAAACAGTTGTTCAAAAGATTCTGGCGAAGGCTTCGGGTAAATCTCATGTAGAAGTCGGCGAGGTACTTGAGCCAAAAGTTGACCTTGCAATGTCGCATGAGAATGCAGCACTCGTAATGAATCAGTTTTTAGATATTTATAATGGCACCGGATTAGATGCAAAAGTGTGGGACCCGTCAAAGATTGCAATAATTTTTGACCACAGGGTTCCCGCAGAAAGCAAGAAAACAGCAACTAATCAGAAATTAATCAGAGAATTTGTTGCAGAACAAGGGATTAAAAAATTCCATGACATACGTGGAGATGAGATGGGTATCTGCCACCAGATTTTACCTGAATATGGATATGTACGACCGGGATATGTCGTTGTTGGAACAGACAGCCACACAACAAGCCATGGTGCTTTAGGTGCATTCTCATTCGGAATAGGTGCAACAGAGATGGCTTCAGTATGGACACTCGGGACAATTTTGAATGTAGAAGTTCCTGCAACAATAAAAGTAGAAATAAACGGTAAATTCCAAAAACATGTCGCACCTAAAGATTTGATTTTATATGTTATAGGTAAATTAACAGCCGAGGGTGCTAACTTTAAAGTTATAGAATTTCATGGCGATACTATCAGGAAAATGGATACTTCCGGAAGATTGACTATCTGCAATATGTCTGTGGAAGCAGGGGCAACATCGGGAATTGTACCCGGAGATGAAGAGACAATCAGATACCTGAGAGAGGTAGCGGGTGTCAAAGATGACATTCCATTGACTATACCTGACCGGGATGCCGAATATGATAGAATATTAGAAATCGATGCTTCCACATTAGTACCACAGGTGGCATGTCCGCACACAGTTGACAATGTAAAACCCGTATCGGAAATCGAGGGATTGAAAATCGAACAGGTTGTAATCGGCTCATGTACAAACGGACGTTTGGATGACCTTGAAATAGCTGCATCAATACTCAAAGGAAAAAAAGTTGCAAAAGGAACACGCATGCTTGTATTTCCCGCATCAGGGAACATATACAGGGAAGCGATGAAGAGAGGATACCTGAATGATTTGATGGAAGCCGGAGCTGTTATAGCAAATCCCGGGTGCGGACCTTGTCTTGGTGTTCACCAGGGGGCTTTAGGAGATGGAGAGAGGGCATTATCTACTACAAACAGGAACTTTAAAGGAAGAATGGGTAATCCTTCTGCTGAAGTATATCTATGCTCGCCTGCAGTAGCGGCTGTAAGTGCTTTAACCGGAGTTATAACTAATCCAAACGGTGGAAATTAATATGGCAAAAGTAATATATAAACTCGAAGATGATATTTCTACTGACATTATTTATCCCGGAAGATACATGGCTACTGTGCTTCCGACAGAGACACCCCAGTATGCATTTGCAGATTTAACGGATTTAAACAAAATGTTGAATGATGGGAATTTGCCTCAACAAAGTATTATTGTTGCAGGAAAAAATTTCGGATGCGGCTCATCACGAGAACAGGCTTGTTCGACATTAAAGGGACATGAACTGACTGTAGTGGCAAGGAATTTCGCCAGGATTTTTCTCCAGAACAGCATCAATCTCGGTCTGCAAACTATTGTCTGCCCTGAAGTTGATGCTTCAGTAGGTGATGAAATGGAAATTGCCGACAACAAATTAATAAATAAAACCAGCGGAAAAAGTTTCGAAATTATTCCCCTGCCACAGGCAAGACAGTCAATAATTGATGCCGGTGGATTGATACCTTACACAAGAAAGAGATTAATGCAGAATGTAGGGAAATAATTCTGAATGATGAATTTTTAAATTTATTAAAATAAACATATGACACATAAAGAACTCGCAAAAGAAATATATAATACATCATACCTGACAGGAACATTCCTGCTTCGTTCAGGAAAAATCAGCAATGAGTATTTCGATAAATACCAATTTGAAAGCAATCCTGATTTGTTAAACGAAATTGCAGAACAATTTTTGGAAATTATTCCAAATGATTTTGATTTAATAGCCGGGCTGGAACTTGGTGGTATTCCTATTGCAACTATGCTTTCCCAAAAAACAGGAAAGACTGCAATTTTTGTCAGAAAAAAAGCAAAGGAATACGGAACAAATAAACTTGCCGAAGGCTCCGATTTCAATGGGAAAAAATTACTCATTGTCGAAGACGTTATTACAAGCGGAGGGCAGGTTATTTTAAGTGTCGATGAACTTAGAAAACACGGTGCCTTTATTCAACATGCCGTATGTGTGATTGACAGGGAATCAGGAGGCAAAGAGAATCTGGCAAAAAATAACATTGAATTATTACCATTATTCACTATGAGTGAATTAAAAGACTGATTTCCTATTTTATATTTAATAATTGCTTTGTCAATGATTGAGAAAGTTCCCTGAGTTTGTATAAATCGTCCTCAGTTAGGATGCCTTTTACAGAACGGACAGGAAATAATTTTTCATCTTTAATTTTATATAAACCCAGCTCGAGTTCGGAACCTTCTTTAATTCTTCTGAATGTTCCTGTTATATAATAATCAACCTGGAACTTACTCAGAATTTCCATTTCGAATTTAGTCGGTGCTTTATAATTCTCAGCAAAAAATAATTTAAACATCGAATAAATCGTATCACGTGTTTCAATATCATAAATGACATATTCCCTGCAATCCTTAGCAGTTTCAAATATTGATTCAATCATATCATAGGAAGCAACTGCCATCCTGGAATACAAATCCCACATATATAAATCCGGATCATCGATAAATTCAATTCCTCCTATAATAACAGCGGGTGCCGGTATTACATTAAATTTACCCTCAAGGTTCGAATACATCATAGAATCTTTCAGACATACGGCTACCGCCCTTTGAACGGCTGAAAGAAGCGAAGGGTCATACAAAACTTTTTCGTCTTTTTCATTAATGAAATGAATTAAGGCATAACCGGATCCTTCGGATTTTTCTTCAAAATCATCTGCATCAACCATAGAAATATCTACCCTCAGCATATTCTCAACACGGTTGATATTAAGAAACAGCAACTTATCGACATTTAAATTTTGTGCAATCTCAGCGGCAGTCGGTGCCTTTTTTTGGTCAACAATAACCTGTGCGACTGAATCCCTGACTGAAAAAGGGACAATATGGAATCTTTTATTTAATCCTCCCGCGAGAGCAACTGCAGATTCAACTTTCGATAATGAAATATCGCCTGCTTCCTTTCCTAAATTCACATCAGCTATCATAAATAGTTCTGTAGATTTGTTTTCGCCTGATGCTTGTGATAAATTACTTGGGACAGCAACCGATTTGCTGCAGCAAACAATAAAGCTTAAAATTATAATAATTGGAATTTTTAAATTATTTCTCATTTTCCTGTTTTGATAATTATTTTATTATAATTACGAATAAAGATTTCAAAAATTATTTTCTATTAATTTTTAAATTTCAAATATTACTTAAAAATTCTTTTGTAATTCGTGGAATTATTATTATTATTGAAAAATAAATTTACGAAAGAAAGGTATTTAAAATGTCAGATAATGAAGTATTATACCAAAATGTGTCTAATATCATCAATAACGAAATCAAGCCTTATATTGAAGCTGACGGCGGTAATATAAAATTGAAGAGCGTAGATGAAGGTGTGGTTTATGTACATCTCTCAGGAGCCTGTGCGGGTTGTCCCGGCGCTGCAATGACATTGAAAGGAGGAGTAGAAAGAATCCTCAAGATGAAGCTGCAGGATGTTAAGGAAGTAAGGCTTGCGTATTAGACAATAAAATTATTTTTATTGGTCTTTAATCAGGGAATCAAAAAAAAGCCATAGCTTAGCTATGGCTTTTGAATTTTTATACTAATTTATCTCTTCTTCATTATCTCAATTTCAACGGTGCGGCTCAGGAAACGTTCCTCAGGCGTTGAATATGAATATATTCCTAAAGGATATTTTGTAGCACCCATACCTTCAATCCTGTTGATTTTGGCGAACGGCATAATGGAACGCACTGTATTGCTAATTTCCCTTGCTCTCATTTCCGATAAATATTCATTTGTTCTGTCGTTGCCGAGGAAATCGCAATAACCTGTTATAGCCATAACAGAATTCCCATCTAATATTTTCAGAAATTCCTTTATTTGATTTCTGTACAGACTTTCTAAAATAAATTGAGAAACATCGAATAAAGGTAAAATTAATCTTTCAATCAGAGTATCAACCGTATCGCGGTTAATTTTTACATTCCTCATCGATAGTGCAGCAAGCTCTTTTTCATCAAATACTTTGTAGGATATGCTCAATGGAGCTGTGGCACTCATCGAACGAAAATCTTTCGGTTGAACATCATAATATACTACCTGTGGTTTGCCTTTTTTTCCTTCGTTTGTTATCACTTTGTCAAAAATTGATGAAATCAACATCCACCTGTTTACTCCTTCTTTGGAACTTCCTGACGGGTCGTACATAACAAGCGAAGGCTCAACCTTTAATGGTTCAAGATAGTAATTTCCCTGGACCGGAGCAAGAATTTCAGGTGAGGTTGATTCGATTTCCACCCTGCGGTTTTCAGAATAACCGAATTCGGATTGGCTTAAAGTTCTGAATTCCGGAAAACAATTATTCATTGGAGGCTTTATTTGTATTCGGCTCTCTTCGATATTAAAAGTCGATATCAAATAATCTTTTACTGTCTTTGCCCTTTGATTTGCAAGTGTACAATTCACTTTTTCAGTAGAAGGGTCGATTGTCCCCGATAGAACAATTTTTGAAGCCGGGTGCGTAATCATCCTTGTCCCGATTATATTTAAAACATTGCGGTGATAAATCACCGAATTAGGCTCCAGCTCTGTTTCTGTAAATGTATTGTTTTTGGAAAGCAAATCATATCTTTCGGGAATTTTCGATGAATTATTTTCAAAAAATACATAAGGGAGAACAGGATAAATATCCCTTCTTAATTGAACTTGTACATTAAAAGATGTTACAGGAGAAAGACGTTTACCTGCCGAATCGGTTTCAAATAGACCTATATTTGCAATCAGGTTCCCGGTTCTGGCTTGAGGGATATAAAGAGTGTCTACTCTTAAAATCTCTTCAAGAAATACTGTAGTATCCTTGATTTCAAATTCCTTTTGAGTGATTACCGGTTCCCCGGGAGAAAGATATTTCACCGAATACTTGTTTGATTCAATAGTAACAGTATCAATAATATAATTTTTTCTTTTTACTTCGACTGAACCTTGCGGTGAGTACTTAAACGAAACACCAGCATATAATGAATTGATTTTCCATTTATTGTTAGAACTCCAGTTATCCGCGCCGATAACATTTGTCAAACCATAATTAAAAAAAACTTCAGGGGCAAGAATAAGTGAGCCGGACTTGTTTAATGGAAATTCATAGCTCAATCCGGCAACTGCGGATATATCGATTGAATTTAAATTATAAAACTTTCCTTTCACTTTTAATTCTTTTTGATTGTTCTCAACAAATACCATGTTTGACGGTTGAACTATTTTATCATATTGATTATAATCACTTGATGTGTAAATACCTGCATTAGCACCAACATGAATAAATAACCGGCTAACCGGCATAATAATAAGCATAGGAGAAAATGAAAAAGTCGAAAGTTCAGCTTTAAAATCCCTGTCAATTTTGGCATTAAACTGAGATTGCCCGTTTATAACAAGTGTATCAAATCTTAAATTGAAGTTACCTGATACATTATAATAATTAGCCCTGATACCGAGGAGAAGCATTTTATTAAGAGGGATTTCAAATAATAGTCCTGCGCCATAACCGTACCCTTGCCCATTTTCGAGACCGGCACAACAATTTTTAATATTTGGTAATGAATTTATTTTGGAATTATGCATATTGATTCCGTAATTGCCAAATAATCCATATCTCGGATTCAACTTGTCCCTATCATCAATTACCTGGCTCGAAAGAATCGAATAAGATAATGAAAGAATTGAGACAATTATTGTCAATTCAATTAAAATATTTTTCCCACGGCATAATGAATACATTATACACCTATATTTATCAATTATTTATATAAATGTTAATATATAAAGCAAAAATTTTGCCAAGTATTCATATTATCAGCATCTATGACAATATTATATAAAATATTATTAATTTGATAACGTTAGCTAAATCAGTTAATAAATTATTGGAACAATTATGAATCAGGAAAATACATTATCTGAAACTGAAATATTAGAATTAGTACATGCGTATCAGACTATTCAAAAATTTCTTGAGAAATTTTTACCTTTAGAGCAATTATATACTTCAGAATTTATTAATTCAATCAATGATGCAATGGTAGACTTAGATCATAAAAACTATGTTGAAGTAAACAGTTTTGACGACTTTGTCAATAAGTAGGAAAATAAATAAGACAAACCGTTTCACCCGAGATTTGAAAAAATTATCTCTTGAAGTTCAATCAGAAGCGTATCAGGCAAGCTTATTACTCTCAGAAAATCCATTTCATCCAAAATTATCCGCAAAAAAATTGACTGGATATAATAGATTGTATAGAGTTGTTATTCAAAATAATTTTCGATTAATTTTCTCTTTTGATGAAGAAAATATTTATCTAATAAGATTAGCACACCCGAAAGATATATATAAAAACTTAGAAGTTTGATTAATTCAAACTTCATGAAAAATTTGTGATAATTAATAATTTAGAAACACAAATCTAAATTCACCGGGAGTACAGGAATTTTATTTTAAATCATCTTACAACATTAAACAAACTGTAATATGAATTTTTCTCATCTTCAACAACAAGAATATAAATTCCGCAGGATAAATTAAAAGTATTTATTGATAATTCATTTGCGCTACATTTTAAAGAACTAAGGATATGAGAATTCATATCGAAAATGCGGATGTTTCTATCAATAGCTGAAGGCATTCTGATTTCCAATTCATTTTCTTTCACAAAGAGTTTGAAATCCGTAGGCAGATTCTTTATATCACTGACACCTGAATATGGTTCTGCAGGGAAAAGATATTCACCATTTTCCAAATCAGAAATTTGTATGACTATTTCATCACCGCTGATTTCATGAGGCAAGTAGCCGGGCCAACAGCCTCCCTGTCCTTGTGTACCGAGGTTTTCAATCGGGTACTCATTGCCGCAATTGTTGCAATGCATTTTATCGCCTCTTTGTGAGTATCCTTTGTCGGCTTTGTAGCATACTTCACAGGCATTGAATGCAGATTTGATATTACCGCTTCCATCTTTTACAATGAAATAATCAATTACCTTCATTGTTGTAGAATTAATAATATAATTATATGAATAATAATTGGGTGTCGTAGAAATTTCAGATACCGGATGCCTTCTGTCAAGTCCTGATAATGAATTAAGATTCAATATAATCATTATTAAAATGATTGTTGGTGCAATTCCGGATATCTTACTAAGAAAAGCAGTATAATTTTTCATTTAAACTCCCTTTATTTTTAGCTGAAAATAATTTTCAATTTTCATTATGTTAATAATAAACAAGTAAATATAATAAAATATTTCTTAATTTATTAATGAAATAAATTTAATTTGAACCCGGAATTCTATGGTTTGAACAGCCATATGCTTAAGTTTTCAGATTTTTTGAATAATTTAACATTGACTTTAGTCAATTAAATAAGATAGGAATATTACCATTCCTTATTATTGAACAAGTAAGAATTATACTTTCTAATAATTATGGAAATTTATAACAATTCTTTATGATATTCATATTATATTTCAACTACTTAAGTCACTAAAATATTACATAAATATTAATATCATTATAATACTGTGAAAAAAATTACACACTTTTTTGGAAATAGCGGTTAAATTTCGTATTTTTATGGCAATTAGAATAATTAACATGAGTTTTAGTTTTGAATTATCGTTGGACTTTAAGAAAAAAGGCTGATGAAAGTATTATCCACGGGTTAACAAGTACACTAAAAATACCAACAAGCTTAGCGCAAGTGTTGGTTGCACGAGGCGTTGAAAGTCAGGAAGATGCAAGTAAGTTCTTTGAACCATCTCTTGACGATTTACACGACCCTTTCCTGATGGACGGAATGGAAATAGCCGTTGAAAGGATATTGAGTGCAATCAAAAACGATGAGTTGATTTGGATTCACGGTGATTACGACGTGGATGGTACGGCAAGCACCTCCATGATGCTCCTGTTTCTGAGAGAAATAGGTGCAAAGGTAGAATATTATATACCTCACCGTATCAATGAAGGTTTCGGCTTATCTATCAATTCAATTCGCAGTGCAAAATCAAAGGGAGCAAAATTAATTATCACGGTCGACATAGGAATAACCTCCTACGAGGCACTTCGATATGCAAACCAGGAAGGGCTTGAGACAATCATCTGCGACCACCATGAACCGATTGACGATGTTCCCGAGGTATACTGTATAATAGACCCTCTGAAACCGGGAGACAATTATCCATTCAAACACCTGGCAGCTTGCGGAGTTGCATTTAAAATAATACAGGCAATAACCCAAAAAATTGGAAAACCGGAAAAAGCTTTTCAGTATCTCGATTTTGTTGCACTTGCTTCTGCTGCGGATATGGTTCCATTAATGGATGAAAACAGGATTCTCGTTCATTTCGGTTTGACTCAAATTAATAAAAAGCCGAGACCGGGTTTGAAGGGATTGATTGACTGCACTCATCTTAAAGTCGGCTCCATAGATACTTCGAGCATTGTTTATTCCCTTGCACCGTTGATTAATGCTGCGGGAAGAGTCGGCGATGCAAGATGGTCTGTTGATATGATGATAGAAACCGACGAAGTGGCATCATTCCAGGTTGCCCAAAAGCTAGAACGAGAAAACAGGAAACGAAGAACATTCGATGAAATAACATTCGATGCGGCAGCACCAATGGCTGAAGCATACCTTAAAAAGAATCCCGATTCGAGAGCAATAGTGTTGTATTCGCCATCATGGCATGCCGGTGTAATCGGAATAGTTGCTTCACGGCTTGTCGACAGGTTTCATCTGCCTGCAGTCATGCTGACAAAATTCGAAGACCCGGAAACTCACGAGGTTCTGGCTAAAGGTTCAGCAAGAAGCATATACGGATTCGATATTCACAAGGCTCTAAAAACATGCAGGCATTTATTAACAGAATTCGGCGGACACAAGCATGCCGCAGGATTATCTCTCGAAATAAAAGATATTGACACATTCAGAACTGAATTTGAGGTACTGGCAAATAAAGAAATCTCAACAGAAATGCTTGTTCCCGAAATTGTAGTTGATGCGGAACTGAAGCTGAGTGACCTGAATCCGAATTTCCTGAAAGTATTGAATAAATTCGCACCTTATGGATTCGACAACAACAGGCCTATGTTCCTCTCGAAAGGAGTTAAATCATCGAATGGGGTGAAAGTTGTTGGAAAGAATCATCTCAAATTCCGCGCATTCCAGATGTTTGAAATCGATGCAATCGGTTATGGACTTGCCGACAAAATCAACTTCTGCCAGGGTGGAAAGGCATTTTCAATCCTATTTAACATAGAAGAAAGCTTATATAACGGAATTACATATACCCAGCTAAGAATTAAAGATATTAAACCCGATGAACAATGATACCTCAGGAATCTGCAGAACATTTTCTAAAAGAAATATACCTGATCTTTGAAAGTGAGACATTAACAATTAGAAAAAAGATTCTGTCTCTCAGGATTATATACAGAAAACTTATAATAAAAATTTCAGAAAACGAAAACCAGTATTTTTCTTCAATATTCGCCAGAATGGTATATATTTCTGATAAGTATAATTTACCCGATGAAATCAGAATAAGAGTAAGAACATTCAGTTCAATTGCGGAAAGAATTCGAAGGAATACAGACTTTGATTGTAAAATTCAACATCTCAATTATGCATATGTGACTATTATTGAACTAATAAAATTCTTATCAACTTCAGCCAGTGAATTTATAGATGAAAAAAAATTAAACTCTCTCGATATTAATATACCACAGCCTAAGTATAAATCTACAGGGAGTATAATTGAATTCATCAGAGCTGTCGTAATCGAAAAAGATAAAATAAATACTTATACAGATGGTATAATTGATTATTCGCTAAAATGTGAGACAGAAGAATATGGAAAAATCACACTTCATTTCAGAGAGCCCTGGAGTAAATTATACACATTAACCTGGAAAGGTGCTGTACTTAATGTTTACACAGTCAAAATGGATGAAAAATTAAAAGATACATTCCGGGCGGGAAACAATACGATAATTGTTTTAGAACCGGATAATTTAGTTGATGTAACCGATATAGCAGAATGTTTTCAATATAATGGTTCTAATGCATTAATATATTTTCTGTCAAAGCTGAAATTAAAATCTTCTAATCCGGCAGCAGTACAAGGAAATATCATAAACTACTGTTTCGATGAAATCCTAACTGACAATGATTGTAATTTCGATGAGGTATATGAAAATGCATTAAAGACAAAACCCTTGCAGATATTTGCAATAGCTTCGGAAGAGCCTGCTGCAACAAAACTTATTAAGGAAAATGTTAAAATTCATTTTAATAATCTTAAAGAAATCACATCAACATTAAATCATGACAGATTCAGCATTGAACCAACTTTTATTTCATCTGATTACGGTTTGCAGGGAAGACTTGATTTGCTGATCGAATTTGACGATGAGAGCAACAGGAAAAATATAATCGAGTTGAAGTCGGGTAAAGCTCCCGGTAAAGAATTAAAAATTGCAGTTGCTGATGGGAGATATGTCAGGACAGGGATATGGGAAAATCATTATATCCAGGCTATATGTTACAATTTGTTACTTGATTCAGCTTTTGAGAACCGTACAGGTACATCGCAGATACTTTATTCACAGACAAATGATGAGCCATTGAGAAATGCGCCTAATATTGTTCAGAAAAAACAGGAAGCAATTGCAATCAGGAACGAAATAGTTGCTTTTGAAAAACAAATTGCGGAAGGAAATTTTTCATTATTCGATAAATTTCAAAAGGATGAATTCGGTTTATTGCCAAAGTTTGATGAGGAAAAACTGAACATTTTTGAAAATTTTTACACCAAAACAAATGACATATTAAAAACTTATTTTCAACATTATCTTGCTTTCATTCTCAAAGAATCACAATCATTAAAGCACGGAACTAACGGCTCCGAAAGTAATAAAGGATTTTCTTCGCTTTGGAAGGAAACTTTGGAAGATAAAGAAAATTCATATGATATTTTATCCCATTTAATTTTAGTAAAAGAAGAATCAGATTTTGATAATTTTCATTTGATTTTCAAAAGAACCGAAAAAACACCTGATGTTACATCTTTCCGAAAAGGAGATATAGGAGTTTTATATAAAATAAATAACGAGAATATTACTGAACCTTTGAAGCAGCAAATACTAAAATGCTCAATACGTGAAATTGGAAATGATGTAATAAAAGTTAGCCTGAGAAATAAACAGGCAAACCTGAAATTACTCGATTCTGATGAGCTATGGGTCATAGAACCGGATTATATTGATGCATCGACAAGGAATTTATTTCAGTCTGTTTACAGGCTTATGCTTGCTGATGATAGCAGGAGAAATATTATTCTCGGACTGAAACAACCGGAATTTAATGAAGTTGAAAAAATAGATAATGATTATTTAAATCAAACTCAGAAAGAAATTCTTTCCAAAGCAAAATCAGCCAAGAATTATTTTCTAATACAGGGACCTCCCGGAACAGGTAAGACAGCATACATGTTAAAAGCATTAACTGAAGAATTTTATAAGACGGAAAATTCAAATATATTAATTCTTGCTTACACTAACCGGGCTGTAGATGAAATTTGCAGTGCTCTTGATAATATTGTAAATGAGAAATTGCTTGATAAGGAATTTGTTCCGTTCGAGTATCTCAGAGTAGGTTCAAAGGAATCAACTGAAAATAATTCAAGGTTAATTGCAAATCTTGCCGACAAAATGGAAATTCGTGAGCTTTTCAAACTTGTAAAAAGTTCAAGAATATTTGTTTCAACTGTAACATCTGCAATTACGAATCCTGAAATATTTCAAATAAAGAGATTCAATATTGCAATAATCGATGAGGCATCACAAATATTAGAACCTCAAATTTCCGGAATACTAACAATTGTCGATAGATTCATAATGATTGGTGATGAAAAACAATTACCTGCAGTTGTAATTCAGAATCAAAAGAACACAAAGACAGAAAATGAACTATTAAAAATAATTGGATTGACGAATCTTTCCGGCTCATTATTCGAAAGATTAATCAGAAGTTGTAATATCAACGGATGGGGAGAAGCAATAGGAATGTTAACCCGGCAGGCAAGGATGCACAAAGATATTCAGGAATTTCCCAATACAAGGTTTTATGACGGGAAGCTTCAAATCATGCATGATACCCAGAAAGAGAAATGGGAAATATTTGATGCCGGTTCTGATAATTTAATTGAAAGACAATTGTCTGCTTCAAGAATAATATTTTATGCTTCTCAATCTGAAGATAGAATAAAATTTCATAAGGCAGAAGCAGAAAAAGCAGCTGAAATAATTAATATTATTTATGATAAATACGGGAATAAATTTGACGAAAGAACTGTCGGTATTATAACTCCATTCAGGGCACAGTGTATGGAAATATACAAATTTCTCCCCGTGGATATAGCTAAATTGGTCAGCGTTGATACCGTTGAAAGATACCAGGGTTCACAGCGTGATATAATAATAATATCCTTTTCAATCAATAGTATCTACGAATTGAAAAATCTTCAATCAATGCTTGAAACAAGTGATACCAAAGTCGACAGGAAACTCAATGTAGCTCTGACAAGAGCGAAAGAGCAATTGATTATTCTCGGTGTCCCCGGTGTACTTTCTTATTCTCCAATATTCAAGGATTTGATTGAGTTTATTCAAAGTAAAAATAGTTACTTTGAAATTTAACTCCCAAATTAAGCTCCCAGTTTCTAATTAATTGTTCACTATATCATTTATATCCAACATCCCGGTAATATTCATCATATAAATCTCTTTTTTCAGAAGCAGCACTGTATTCATCTTTGTTAACCGGAAGAACATAAATCTCAAGATTTTTGTTAACATATTCTTTTGGAATCTTAATAACAATTTCGTCTGAATCGGATACTTCAATAGTTCTATACATATTATTTTCCTCTTTTGAATTTATAAATATTATTTTCACTTTTTAATTTTACGATTGGCATAGTCAGATTGAACCTGACTGAAACAATCCTTATGAGAAACACAAGAAGAACACTTATTATACTTGCAGTATATTCTTCCATGCCGGCATAGATTACCGATATGAAAAATAATCCGCCTATTATAGATGCAGTTGCATATAGTTCTTTTCTGAATACAAGCGGAATTTCATTGCACAATACATCCCTGATGACACCTCCGAAGCAGGCGCTTATGACACCGAATAAAACCGCCATTAATGGATTTATATCTGCATTTACAGCCTTCTGAATACCAAGAACGGTTGCCGCACCCAAGCCAAGACTGTCGAATGTAAAAAATGCCTTTGAAGGTTTTAAAACATTTTCCCTGAACAGCAATGTTAAACCGACTGCAACGATGATTATCAATAAGTGATATGGATGTTTAACCCAAGTGATAGGATAAGTACCTAATATAAGGTCCCTGAATGTACCTCCCCCGATTCCGGCAAGGAAACTGACAAAAAATATCCCGACAATATCTAATTGTTTCCGAATTGCCATAATGGATGCACTGGATGCAAATAAAAATGTTGAAATCAAACTTATTATAGTTAATATATTCATAATCTAAATTTATTTAAATAGTAATAATAAAATTAATATTTCCTTCGAAAAGGAATTCAAAATCCTTGTTTTTGGCACCAAAACCTGGTATTAGCAAATCGTAATCAAACGATTAGAACCAAAGAGGGCTTTGGAAATATTTTTAAAGATTAAATTTTAAATTGATTCTTGTATGGTTTATTTAGGCATTTGCCTATGCATAGGACAACGCTGGTGTTTTGTAGCCTGTTTGAGGTATTTTGGAGAAGTAAATGAGTATAATGCATAAGTAGATGTTCCTTCTGCATCAGTGTTAATTAATGATTCTTGACCCAAGGGGACAGCTGCTACACGAAAAAGGTAACGCAACATATTAAACTCCTAAAAAATAATTTTGTAATTATACCTATTCAAAAAAAATTTAACGAATTTATTTTAAGATTATTTTATCCGGTTTAATTTTTTATGCTAATTGTAATTCCTGTGATAATTCTTCTGTGTAATCCATTAATCTCGATTCTATTTCCTCATATGATTCCATCACAACTACTTCCTGCCTGACCGATGAGTTATTATACAAACCTTTGAGATAACCTGAATAATGTTTACGAAATTCATGCAATCCTCGCGGAAAGCCCTTATATTCAATCGTCAGCCGCAAATGTTCGAGGCAGGTTTCAATGCGTTCTTCCGGGGAAGGTTCTTCCTGGAGAATCCCAGTGTCCAGTAATTTCACTGCATTTTTGAAAATGAACGGATTACCGATTGCCCCCCTTGCAACCATTACAGCATCACATCCGGTTTCTTCGAAAGCCCGTTTAACATCTGACGCTGTGAGAATATCACCATTTAATATTACAGGCATTTTTGCAATTTCTTTAACCCTTGGGAGCCAGGACCAGTCAGCATCGCCTTTCATCCCCTGTTCTCTTGTACGACAATGAACGGCAAATGCAGCTACTTTTGTGTCGTTTAAAAGTTCAGTAACTTTAAGAATTTTTATTGAGTTTTTATCCCATCCGATTCGTGTTTTCACAGTCAGGGGAATAGTAATTGATTGTGCAACTTTCTCAGCCATATCTGCAAGACGTTCAGGCTCTTTCAGGAAAGCTGCTCCAGCATTGTTATTAACTACTTTTTTCACCCAGCAGCCGAAATTAATGTCAACAATATCTGCACCTGTGTCTTCACAAATTTTTGCAGATTCAATCATCGAATCTATTTTATCACCGAAAATCTGTACGGAAACAGGACGTTCCTCATCGAGCAGTCTCATCTTTTCTATTGAACGCTTTACGTTCCTGATAAGAGCCTCAGAAGCTATGAATTCAGTGTAAACAAGTCCTGCACCCATCCTTTTGCAGATTACCCTGAAAGGAAGGTCTGTTACTCCTTCCATAGGTGCAAGGAATAATGGCCGGTCTATATTTATTTTTCCAATTTTCATATTTATTAGCTTTTTGTTGACGTTATTAAAATATTAAAATTTTTATTTTTGTATGTATTTTAAAATTAAAAGGTAGCTAATGTCAGTTTTCAAACCTGATTTCAATAAATCTTTAAAAAGTGATTTTTTTTTAAATGATACCGAAACAGTTGCAAAAGAATTGCTCGGAAAGGTACTGGTAAAACAATTAGATTCCGGAGAAATTCTCGCAGGTATTATTACAGAAACAGAAGCATATCTTTCAGAAAATGATTTGGCAAGTCATTCGGCTACAGGGAAATCACAAAGGAATGCTCCGATGTTTGAAGAAGGCGGTATTATTTATGTTTATAAGATATATGGAATTCATCATTGCCTTAATATTGTAACTGAAACAGCGGGAAAAGGCTGTGCTGTACTAATCAGAGGCATACTGCCATTAATTGGTATTGATAAGATGAAGGAATTGCGTGGAATCGAAAATGAAAATAAATTATGCAATGGACCCGGAAAAATTGCAAAAGCTTTTTCATTTGACAGAGGTGATAATTATAAAAAAATTATTACAAAAAAATTATTTGTTCAACCTTACGAAAATAAAGTACCAGCCAACATCACAAGAACAAAAAGAATTGGTATAACAAAATCTACTGAGCTGGAATTAAGATTTTTATTAAAAATATAATTCATAATTCATCGTGTAATGCAAAAATTACATCGTAAAGACTTTCACAGGGGTCGAATTTTAACATAATTAATGAAATTGATAATTTAACAAGTTATCTTTAATAGTAATTAATTCAAAGGGGGGGACTAATGATAAAATTTAATAAAATACTAATTCTATTCGTATTACTATCAGTCAATGCTTTTGCATTGCCTCAATACTCTATGCTTTCAGGCAATAAGTGTATAAACTGCCATGTAAATCCGGCTGGAAGCGGTATCAGAAATGACCTTGGATGGTATGCAAGGAATGATGTCGGACTAATCAATCCGGGTGACATCGGTTTAGGAGGTTTTTTTAAAAATGTTGCAAGCACTAATCAAGCATTTAATAAGTTACTATTATTCGGCTTTGATTTCAGATATGAAACAGCTATGATAGGACCACCTGACAAACCGACAAGAAAATATTTCGGAATGGCTGCAACGCCATACCTTTCTTTAAAACCTTTCAACTGGCTGAATCTAGGTGGTTCTTATAATATCTTCTATGATGTGTATAATAAGACAAGATACCCGGGTCAGAAAGCCTGGACAGCATATATGATTGTTCAGCCTGATATAACAATGCCATCATTAAAGGCAGGATATTTCAGTCCGCCTATCGGCATCCATTTTGATGACCATACTGTACTTGTCGACCAGGTGCCTGGAGGTGGTCAGCCACAGTTGATACCGCCAGATTTTTCTGAATACGGAGCTGAAATTAATTATGAAGGATTAAAATGGCTTAGCCTGACTGCAGGTGTTTTCCAGGCTAAAAGCATGGCAGAGAACACTGTAAGAGACTCGACAGGAAATGTTGTTCCGTTAACAAATAAAGATAAAATTTCATTTGCTGTTAATGGTTCACTTTGGCAGAGGTTTTTTGAAAATAAATTAAATCTGCAATTGGGCGGCTCATATTATATTAACGATGATTTTAATATAAGTTCAGTTTATTTTAACGCCGGATTGACCGATGAATTATCGTTGATAACTGAATTATTGATGACAAACAAAAAAGATATAAGGAAATCAAGGAATTTTGTCGTAGGATTAATGTATCAGTTGCACGACGGATTATTGATTGAGGCAAGATTGGAGAAAGCATTTACAGATGATTTAATCAATAAGTTAAACTGGACAACAAATCAATATTTAATCGGTTTGCATATTTTCCCTCTTCCTTATATTGAATTGAGACCTGAATACAGAATATATGACAGGGAATGGGCTGAAGGTTATATGGCACAATATGCAGTTCAGATTCATCTCTATTATTAGTTTAATTAATTATTATATATTTTTTTTAGGGAGTGTAAAAATGAAATGGAAATTAGTATCATACATAAGTTTTTTGCTTATTATACCACTGTTATTCAGATGGTATATAGATTGCAAAGACCTTGGAGAGACAATAATTTTTTCAAAAGATAAAAAACCGGTAGTTACAAAAACTGTTGACCCGCTGTTCGGAACAGAAACAACAAAAACAGCATGGGAAAGCGGATTCTGGCTCGGTTTGTTGCCCAACGATGATTCATTTTCATATAAGGCAATGATTGGAGTTGCACCGATTTTCGGCTTTCTATTTGTAGTCGGCGGTATCGGTATTTTTATGAATTACAGGCAGAAAAAGAAAAAAAATAATTAATTCAAATATAAATTAATTTGAATTTAAAGTTCAGTAAATAAAATATCAATAAAATTTTCTCGGAACATATTGAAAATTTATATTGTTTCAATATGAAACCTTGAAGGAATAAAAAAAGTTCTGAATAATACTTTAATTAATTTTCAAATTTTTAGTAATAAAATATAGTGCGGATAAAAAAAGCGATTTGATTTAAAATAAATATCTTTTACAATTAGTAAAAAAATAATTCGTCTTTTTAGTCAAATCTAATTTTTATTCAAAGGGGGGTAAAATAATGAATAACTATAAACAAAAAACAATTTATTTTCTAATTGCAATTGCAATTTTCTCAGTGAAAACTGCTTATTCGTCCGGATTTAATCTTAATTTATCCGGAGAAAAGAAGTTTGAAATCAACAGCAGGGTGAACGAACCGCAAATAATTTTTATTAGCGATGCACCGCTTGAAGATATGAAGGGAAATGTAAATGCAGAGTCTATTTCAGGTTTTATGGGTCTTGACCCGTCAAACATTGAAAATTCCAAAGGAACTGTTACAGTTAAAGTTAAAGGGATGGAAACCGGAATCCAGAAACGCAACAGCCATCTTTACAGTGATGAGTGGATGGACGCTGATAAATATCCGAACATCACTTTCAATCTCGATAAAATAACAAACTTAAAAACAGAAAGCACTGATGCTTCTAAGGGCAGGTCAGTAGTTAAGGGTACGGCAACAGGCAGTTTTTCAATGCATGGAAAATCGAAAAGTATTAATGCTATTGTTACACTTACTTATATCAAAGAATCCGAAGATACAAAAAAACGAGCTCCGGGCGATTTCTTAAATGTTTCAGGCAAATTCGATGTCTCTCTGAAAGATTTCAACATCACAGGTATACAAGGGCTGGTTGGCAGCAAAGTTGGTGAAGTGATTAATATTGAGTTTAATCTTTATTATTCTGCCAAATAGCTTAATATAAATAATTTATAAAAAAGGGAGTATATATGGAACAAACAGATTTGAAATCTGGTCGTAGGAGTTTTCTTATTCAGACCGGTACAATATTAGGTATCGGTATTGCCGGGACTGTTGTCCCCGGATTATTATCATCTTGTCAGAGAAATGAAAGCCCTGTAATTTCTACAGTGCAAAAAGAAATCGATGTTACTCAATATGCCGGACTTCAGACTGATTACGAAGGAGAAAAAATATTATTCAAGGGATTGAATGAGAACATGCCGATTTTGGTAATCAGGAAATCTGAAGGCAACTATATTGTATTTAACACTAAATGCACTCATCAAAATTGTGAGATTGATTTACCTGATTCAGGAAGTAAAACAATATTATGCGGGTGTCATGGTTCTTTTTTCAATGAAGAAGACGGTGCGGTTTTGAACGGACCGGCAACTACCAATCTGCAAATATTGCAAAGCTCATTTAACGCAGCAACAAATATTTTGACTGTTACTATTTGATTATTTTTTTCAAGTGAATTGAAACTCTATGCAGAGACGCTTCGATAAGTGTCTCTGCATTTTCTTACCAAATATCCTTCTAAATTCTAATAAATACCTTAAAATAGTATTTTCATTTCATATTAATTTTTTTTTTGTAAACTTTTTTACTTATTTAGTGTTTCTTATATTACTAAAATTAATAATATAAATGATAAGATAAATATTAAGGTTGTAAACCGTTACAATAGCAATAAAGAAATAAAATAATCAGGAATAAACGGGAACGGATGATGTTTCGAAATCTACTGAATAAGTTAATTATTTTAATCGCATTAAGCAATTTTTTATTAGCACAAAAATACGCAGAAACTCCCTATCAGATACGTGATTACTTCGGCATTTACGGGGGATTGAACTACAACATGCACACGGCAAATCTCAAAGGATTACCGGGTATACCAAGCTGCTGCCCGAGATATGAAACAGGAATGGGTGTGGGTATTAATTTAGGTTTATATTATAGTTTGCCCTTAGCTGAAACATTTGAGTTTACTTTTAAAACTCAATACACTATGCTTGGAGCAAAATTGAGCAAAGAAGAACCGGTATTGATTGCAAAACCTGACGGTTCAGGTGGAAGCTGGCAAACTTTCGAGCATACTCTCGATGCATCGATATCATCGATATCGATTATACCGCAGGTAAATATGAGACTTGGTGACCAGTTAAAAGCAAGTGCAGGTTTAAGGATCGGATTTTTAATGGAAAAATCCTTCAACCAAAAAGAAGTATTGCTTTCTTCCTGGGGATATTTCCCGGAAACCGGCACCAGGACAAGGCATGATACATCGGGGGACATACCGGATGCAAATTCAGTTGAACTTGCTTTGGTAACAGGATTAAGTTATGACCTGCCGATAAGCCAGTCATTTGAATGGTTCCTTGTACCTGAAGTGAATTACACAATTGGCATTACAAATATTGCAGCCGTGGATAAGTGGACAATTAATACATTTGGAAGTTCGATTGGAATTAAATATGCACCAAGACAAATAATTCCTCCGAAGCCGCCTCCACTGCCGCCGCCGCCGCCTCCATTGCCGCCGCCGCCGCCGCCGCCGGAAGTTCCGCTGCTCGATGCGACGATTATTGCGGTCTCGTTAGAAAAAGACAGCACAGAATCACCCGTTTCGAAAATGATAATCGAGGAGTTTGGGTCCACAAGGCTTCAACCCTTCCTGAAATATATTTTCTTCGATGAAAATTCATCGGCTATCCCGATTAATTATAAAAAAATGTCAACTGAAGAAAAGGCAAGATTCAAAAACGATGACAAAGTGCTTTACAACCTGAGTACGATGAATGTTTATTACCAGATTTTAAACATTGTCGGAAAGAGAATGTTGAAGAATCCTAATGCCGTACTTACCCTGACCGGCTGTAATTCAGATGCGGGAGTCGAAAAAGGAAATACAGGCCTTTCTGCAAGACGTGCAGAAAGAGTCAAAAGCTTCCTTATCAGTGAATGGAGTATCGAACCCGGCAGGCTTAATGTAAAATCAAAGAATCTGCCCGATTTACCTTCGAATACAACCGATCCGGACGGAGAACATGAGAATATGAGGGTTGAAATGGATGCAAATTATCCCGATATTTTCGAGCCGATTAAAATCGAAGAACTTGTGATTAAATCAAATCCGCCGGTCATCAGGTTCAAATCCAAAGTTAATTCGGAAATAGGTATTTCGAGCTGGGAAATCGTAACTTCACAGACTGGCGGCGACCTAAAAATCTTCGAAGGTGAAGGGCAAGTCGCTCCTAATGTTGATTGGGACATAGAAAAAGAAGAGGAATTCATTCCTAAATTTGACGAACCGTTAAAATATAAGCTTGAAATTACTGATAATGACAACAAAGTATGGGAATCACCCGCTCAGGAATTGCCAATCGAGCAGATTACGAAAAAACGTAAAATGGAAGACCTGACACTTGCTGATAAGGAAATTTCAAGGTTCAGCTTTATATCTTTTCCGTTTAATTCAGCAGAGTTGACTAAGGAGCATAAACACATTATCAGTATTGCAAAGTCTGTTTTGCAGAAAAATTCAATTGTCAGAATTGAAGGATATACAGACAGAACAGGCGACACTGAACTTAATTTGACATTATCGCAGAGAAGAGCGGAAAACATTGCCCGTGCTTTGGGACTGAGTCCTTCGCAGGCAAAAGGTCTCGGCGAGGTAATGCTTTATGACAATGATTTGCCTGAAGGTCGTTTCTTTAACCGTACAGTAAATATAGTAATTGAAACACCTATCGAATCGAGGTAGTTTTAATAATAAAAAAAAATTACTAAAAGGGTGTAACAAAATTGGATTTTTTGTGTTTATACATATATATAATGATAGAAAATAATATCGTTCTGAGGTTCTTATGAATAGAAAATTACTTAACTGGACATTATTAACAGCATTAGTGTGTGCTTTTTTTGGAGATGTCATTGCACAGCCTTCTGTAAAAATTAATTATGTTGATGCACTAGGCTATCCCAATATCAAAGCATATTACACTTACAAGGATGCTTCTGGTAAAGAGATAAGACCTAATGATTATACCTGGAAACCACAGGATATAATTATTAATGAAAATGGCAAAAACAGGGCTCATAATCCCGGTTCGCCCTTTTGTGCCGACCCAAATCAGAAAGCATTTTCTGCAATACTCGTATTCGATGTTTCTAAATCAATGAGAAGCGATATGTTTGGAGTACCGAATCCACCTCCCGGACAGGGAAAATGGGAAGTAGCTTTCAGAGGCATGGAACATTTCATTGCGGCTCTCGACCCTGCAATAACAGAATGTGCTATTATCGAATTTGGTCAATTAGCAGGCAAAAAAATATGGTTTACAAATAATAAAGACAGTCTTTTTGAAATTGTTACTAAAGAACCAAATTTCGGATTGACTACTAACTATAATTCCGCTTTTTTAAGAAATAAGGCTCAGTATCCAGATGGAACTGTATATGAAGATCCAACAAATTCTCCATTATATATTGCACAATTTGCAAAATACAAACCAGTTGTAATTTTCTTAACCGATGGTAAACATAATCCAAGTAATTATCTAGGTGATGATATTCCTTTTAAAGTTGGAGAAGCTTTTAACTTAGCTAAAAGTAGAAACGTTTATGTATTCGTAATAAAAATCGGTAATGAACAATTAGACGGTTCAAGCGATGCCAGTTTAAGTATGATGGCAAGTGTTGAAGGAAATTCTTCGGATAATTACGCTAAAGATATAACAGACCCGAATGCTCTTGTCGGTTTTTATGACAAGGTGCTTCAGATATGCGGACAGGTGGGATTCCCTGCACCATGCTATACAGAATGGACGAGCGAATGTGACCCGAGCGGACCAAGGACTTTAGACTTGACTTTCCCGAACCACAGTAATCTTACTGCAAGCACGACTTTTTCAGTCCCGGGAAATTTAAAACCTTATCTCGAAATTACACCATCCACTATCAATTTCAGAAACATAAAACCACCTGCTATGGATTCAGTGCAGGTGAGAATTAAAGCAAAGAACAATTTTGTAAAATTCAATATGCCAAATGGGTATGTATCTTCAGACCCCAGGTATACAATATCTGATTGGGGCGGTTTAGGACCCGGTACAATGCTTGAAAAGGATACGACACGATTTATAAAAGTCAAATACACCCCGACCGATTCATGGTGTTCTTCGGCAGTAATTAATTTCGACGATATAATAGCATCTTCTGCCTGCAATGGGAACATACAGGTTACCGGTATGCTCGACCAGTTTGTCGAAGATGTCAACATGGGCGATGCCACCGTCGGTGTAGAAAAGAAACAGTATGTGATTGATGTTTTCTGCAACAGGAGCTGCAAACCTGTAACAGTTACTGCTTTGGATATTAAAACAGGCGATGCGGCAATGTTTGGTCATAGCGGGATAACTTTGCCAAAAACTTTGATTCCGCAGGAATGTATATCTGATACATTTTCATTTAATCCAACTGTACAAGGTCCCAAAAGTTCTAAAATTAATGTTACATTAGATACAGGTGCAGGCAATCAAACTTTAATATCAAATATTACAGGAAATGCAATAGGTCAACCCGGGATTACATCTGTTAACCCTTTAAATTTACCTAATACTAATTGTATCGGCTCAACAAGGGATTCTATTATATATGTAAAAAATACTGGTCCAATTCCACTATCTATTACGCTGGATGAACTCGTTGGCGTAAATGCAGATGAATTTGAATATATTCCGAAACCTATACCTGGTACCATTAATGCAAATGACAGTATTATGGTAACAATTAGATTTAAGCCCAAAAATAGCGGAACAAAGCAATGTTCATTGCATATCCAAAGTAATGCTGCTGGTAATACTGACTATTATATTCAAATAAATGGAATTGCAGATAGTATCAATTATGAACCTGAGAAGACAATTGATTTGGGTATCGTATGCCTCGGCACACCGATGGATACTATTATTAATCTTGCAAATGTTGGTTCAAAATTATTACACATAGAACCGAATACTGTGCCTTCGGAATTTACATTTACAGAAGCTTTCTGGGATGTTCCCGACAGTACAACTACACCGGTTCGTGTAACTTTTACTCCGTCTAAAGACGGACCTATTAATTTTGATGTTATATTCACTGAAGATTTGTGTAATATTCAAAAAACGGTACATTTCACCGGAACTGTCCACGACCCGAAAGTTACAACCACAACTATTACCGTTAATTCCACGGTAGGCACTCAGACAGATACAATTATTACAATTATAAATGCATCCACTACGGTGCCACTGCATGTAGACAGTATTGTTTTCGATGATGTACAGTTTGAATATCGCAGTTCTGTTCCGTCTTTACCGAGGGATATAGCGCCCGGAGATTCTATTAAAGTAACTATCAGGTACAAACCGGATACCAGTAAAGTTGTCAATACTTTCCTGAGAATGAAAGGAATGCCCTGCAAAGATGTACTGATTACATTGATTGGAAATCCGTCACAGGCAACTGTTGATATTGTGATTGATACTACTCATACAGGATATATAGGAGAAACAAAGCAATTTCCCGTATATTTAAGAAATGCAAATATGTTTGCCGAATCGAAAACACAATCAATTAATTTTGATGTCAGCTTCGATGCAAGCTTATTGAAATACACTGGTACTCAATATCAACAAAATACAGCAGGAGGAATAACAACCCTTCAATTAAAAAACATATCTGTTTTACCAATAAATATTGACCAAAATCCGGTAACAATTGATTTATTAGTTACAGACGGTACTGTTACAAGCACTCCTTTGTCTATTACTAATGCAAAGTCAGACAAGGTTAATGTTGCATTCAATCAGCTTGACGGATTATTCAGATTAATCACTGCTTCTGCAACATTGACAACAAAGAGCTATGAAGAGTTCCCGGGACGTGAGTTCCAGTTAGAAATATGGCAGATTAACGGAAAGAACCTTTCTGATTTCCATGAATCAATTACAACCGAGGTTAGATGTAATTTCACTGTACTCGAAGCATTGGCGGGTTATGATTCAAATAAAATTGTAAACGGTGAAAGAGTAATCACTCTAAAAGATATTCCGATTGATAAGAACCCGGGTGAAAGGTTGCTAAAATCATTTAAATTCCGTCCGATGCTCGGAAACAGCGATACAACTTACATTGTATTGCAAAACAGCCGTTCGGCAAAAGGTAAAATCAATTTCGACAGCATTGACGGGAAACTGACACTTAAGGGAATATGTACTGACCCGGACGGAACAAAGAGATTATTCGAACCGGGTACTGCGGCATCTCTCGAAGCAATTAATCCGAATCCGGCTAATGGAATTACAGAAGTGAAGTATATATTATCGGAGCCGGGAACAACCAGGATTTGGCTATCCAATGTGCTCGGCGATAAAATTATGGAACTTGCAGATGAGTATATGAATAAGGGTGATAAAACACTCAGTTTCGATGCAAACAATTTACCCGATGGTGTGTACTTTATTATCATGCAGACACCGACACAATTATTTAAGAAGAGGTTCAATATAATTAAGTAGAATTGTAAATATACAATACATTTGAGTAACCCCATTAATTATTTTAAATAAAATGGGGTTTACTTTTTTTATTAAGAATCGGAATTATTAAAAACAATAAATTGCAAAGCGGAAAATTATTTATTACATTTGTATCGAATTTTAAAATTTTAGATAATTGATATACATATTTAACTAGCGGAAATAAGAAATTTTAGCGTCAATGATATTGTTATTACAGAGGGGAATAAATCAAGAATACCAATTACCGGTTGGCCCTTTTGTGCAGACTTAAGTGTGAAGAAAGTTTCAGCAATTTTTGTATTAGATATTTCAAGATCAATGATGAGTGGTATGACCGGTGAACCTAATCCTGCACCGGGTCAGTCTAAATGGGAAGTTGTCAGTGAAGCGATTACTCATTTCATTGCATCAATTGAACCTGATTCAGCTGAATGTGCTATAATTGAATTCGGACAACAATCACAAAAGAAAGCTTCATTTACAAATAATAAGGACAGTCTAATACAAATGGCAAGCATTGAACCTGCTTTTCAATTGACTACAAATTACAATTCTGCATTTCTTAGAAACAGAGTTGAATTTAATGGGAATGTAATTGATGATTCGACAAACTCTTCATTATATTTAGCAAAATTTGCAAAATATAAACCTGTAATAATTTTCATGACAGATGGGAAACACAATCCAAGTAATTACCTTGGAGAGGATATTCCATTTTTAGTTGGGGCTGCTTCTAACTTAGCAAAAGCAAGAAATGCTTATGTATTTGTAATTAATATAGGAACTGAGTATTTAGATGCACCAAGTTTAAACAATCTTACTACAATGGCTGAAGTTGAAGGTAAATTAAGTGATAATCTTTATTTGAATGTGACAAGTAAAGAGGAATTACTTGGTCTTTATGATAAAGTCAAGGAAATATGCGGAAAATTTTCATATCAGCCCCCCTGCGAAGTTGCATGGGAAAGCGAATGTAGCGGTGGTGGTAATTTAATACTCAATTTCCCTTCCCACGGTAACCTGGCAGCAACAACTACATTTGAAATTCCGGAATATGATAAACCGGTTCTTGAAATGAAACCGGTTATGGTCTCACTGCAAATAGCAGATATTAATCCAAAGGATACTATAGTTCAATTAATTGCAAGAAATAAAAGTATCGATATACCTGCAAATGCATATATTTCTACTGACCCGAGATATTCTATTGTGGATTGGGGCGCAAAAGGAAATCCCCCGATTACTATTGAAAAAGATTCTTCTATTATGATTACAGTTAGATATACGCCTACTGATTTGACATATACTATTGCTGAGTTAGTAATTGAAGGGAATCAGTGTTCTGGTGAATTAATAGTCGTCGATGCTAACAAACCATCATCAGTCATTGATAAACAAGGGGAGAAAGGAAATTCAATTATTAAATCTATCAGCCCTAATCCTGCTTCAGGTTTGACTGAAGTCTGTTTTTATTTGAGTGACCAGGCAATCGTCAAAAGCTGGATAACTGATATTTTGGGAAATAAAGTTTTAGAAATGGACAACAGGATAATTGATTCTGGTGATAATTCGATTTATTTCAATGCAGACAGATTGAACAACGGTGTCTTTTTCATTATCATGCAGACGCCGACACAATTACTTAATAAGAGGTTTAATATAATTAAGTAAAGAATAATAATTAAATATTGTTAATTTTGCATTAGCAATGATGAGTAACCCCATCATTCACATTTAGTGAAAAATGGGGTTTACTTTTATTAATTTCAAAATTTGGAAAAAACATGTAAAGTTTTTTTAATATCAATAATATATAAGAAAAAAAATCTTAACCAATTACAAAAATGACCGATAAACAAATAAAGAAATGGGATACCATAAATAAAAGGGAAATTGATAATTTTAAAATATTTGATTTGTCGTGGGTCAGAAGGAAACATCCCGATAATGGAAAAGAAGGTGAATTTGTAGTATTAAATTCTGCTGAATGGGTAAATATAATACCTGTAACACAAGATAAAAAGATTGTACTGATTGAACAATACAGGCAAGGTACGGATGAGTTAACAATAGAGGTTCCCGGAGGATTGGTAGAGGCAGGTGAGGAGCCCCGGGATGCCGGCGAAAGGGAATGCAGGGAGGAAACAGGATACGAAGGAAATGGAAAATCGTTACTTTTGGGAGTAAATACTCCAAATCCTGCATTTTTAAATAATAAATGTTATTCTTATGTTTGGTTCGGCTGTGAACTCAAATATGAACAAAAACTTGACAGACATGAAGATATAAGAGTAATCGAAGTTCCGGCAGATGATATTAAGGTTATGATACTTGAAGGTAAAATCAGGCATTCATTGGTATTGACAGCGTTCTTTTTTTATACATTAAAATACGGGTTATTTGTAACCACATAAAATTCCTTAATATAAAACGGGAATTGAAAGGAAATGGAGTAAATAAAAAGGAAATATGGGAAAAATTATTGCGATTGCAAATCAAAAAGGCGGTGTAGGCAAAACGACAACCGGTGTAAATCTTGCCTCATCACTTGCTGCTATGGATTATCCTGTTTTACTTGTTGACATAGACCCCCAGTCAAACACAACAAATGGCGTAGGTATTGAATCGAGGGAATTGGATGTTTCAATTTATGAAGTTCTAACAAACGGAGAAAATGTTGAAAATGCTATTATTCAAACAAGCATGCCTAACTTGAAAATTCTTCCGTCTCATATTAATCTCGTTGGTGCTGAAATCGAAATGGTCAACAGACCTAACCGTGAACTTGTACTTAAAAGTATTCTCGATGGAATCAGGGAACAATTCAAATTTATAATAATTGACTGCCCTCCTTCTCTCGGTTTGCTGACACTTAATGCCCTGACTGCTGCAGATTCTGTTCTGATACCCGTGCAGTGCGAATATTACGCACTCGAAGGTTTGGGTCAGCTTCTGAACACGATATCAATTGTCAGGTACAGGCTAAACCAGAAGTTGAATATAGAGGGTGTACTGCTGACTATGTTCGATTCGAGATTAAGGCTTTCGAATCAGGTTGTGGATGAAGTAAAAAAACATTTCGAGGATAAGGTTTTCAATACGATTATTACAAGGAATGTCAGGTTGTCGGAGGCTCCGAGCCATGGCAAACCGGTTATTTTATATGATGCTTTCAGTTCTGGAGCAAAAAATTATATTGACCTTTCGAAAGAGGTTATTGAAAGAAACAGAAAATTTCTTAATTTATAAGTTATAATAAAATAATCAGTTGAGAAAAAAATGTCAAAAACACCGAAAACTACAGGCTTAGGAAAAGGATTAGGTGCCCTGCTTCCGTCGATAGAGTATACGGATAAAGGGTTCAAAATTGCCGAAGAGGAGCAGGAAGAAAGACAAGGCAATTTTGTTATGGTGGAAATTGCAAAGATAAATTACAATCCCTACCAACCTCGTAAGGATTTCGAAAAAGAATCTCTCGAAGGATTGAAAAATTCAATTCTCGAACACGGGCTTCTTAACCCGATTACTGTCAGGAGGTCGGTAAACGGATTTGAGCTGATTGCGGGTGAAAGAAGGCTCAGGGCTATGATTGCGGGAGGTATGCAAAAAGTACCCGCTATTGTGTTAGACGTTGACGAAAGCACAGATTCCATAATTCTTGCTTTAATCGAAAATGTTCAGAGGGAAGACCTGAATCCGATTGAAACTGCATACGGTTACAAAACCCTTATGGATGAATGTAATCTCACACAAGAGGAAGTAGCCACAAAAGTCGGTAAAGACAGGTCTACCATTACAAACTTCCTGAGACTGATTAGACTCCCCGACGAAATACAGGAGAGTATACGAAAAAAAGAACTTTCCATGGGACATGCACGCGCTTTGCTCGGACTTTCTAATCCCAAAAAGATGTTGCTCGTATGGAAGCAAATCCTTGAAAAAGGCCTTTCCGTGAGGGACACCGAAAATATGGTAAGGGATGTGGAATCCGGAAAATTGGCAATTGGAAAAGATGGAATTGCCGCCGGTGAAGGAGCAAAAGATACAGACAAAAAACCGAAAGTAAGTCCTGAAGTTTCACTGATTCTAAGAGAACAGGAAGATAAGCTGAGACATCTATTCGGAACAGAGGTGAAAATCCACACAAAGACAAAAGAAAGTGGTTCAATTGAGTTTGATTTCTACTCAAGCGGCGACTTCGAAAGATTAATTGAATTGTTTACATCGATTGAAGTGAAGTAACAAATTAATTTCTAATTACTAATTACAAATTACTAATTGCAATTTGCTAATTGCTTTTAACTATTTGCTATTTTCTTTTTGCTTTTTGCTAATGACTATCGACTATCGACTACCGACTACCGACTATCGACTTCCTTCTTCCGGCTCCCATCATTTTTTTCGCTTATTATTTAATCCATTTCATATATTTTTGTGATTGCACAACCTTTACAATTAACCATTAACAACGAATTTTTTTATGGATGCAAACAAGGAATTAATTGACAAGAAAATTCAGAAGCTGAGAGATGTTCAGGAAAAAGCATTACTTGGCGGCGGTAAGAAAAGAATTGACGACCAGCACGCTAAAGGAAAGCTGACTGCACGTGAGCGGCTCGACCTTATGCTCGACAAAGGTACTTTCCGCGAGATTGACCGTCTTGTCCATCATCATTCACATGAATTCGGCTTGAATAAAACCGTATTCTTCGGTGACGGTGTCGTTACGGGACATGGCGAAATAAACGGGCAGAAGGTGTTCGTCTTTTCCCAGGACTTCACCGTTCTTGGTGGTAGCCTTGCAGAAGAGCATGGAAGAAAAATCTGTAAGGTCATGGAAATGGCAATGAAAAGCGGCTTGCCTGTGATTGGATTAAACGATTCCGGCGGTGCACGTGTACAGGAAGGTGTGATTTCACTTGGTGCCTATGCAGATATTTTTCTATTGAATACACTTGCTTCCGGTGTCGTCCCGCAGATTTCTGTTGTAATGGGACCATGTGCCGGTGGTGCTGTCTATTCACCTGCGATTACCGATTTCATCATCATGGTTCGTAAAACTTCTTACATGTTTGTCACCGGTCCCAAGGTTGTCAAAACAGTTACTCATGAAGACCTGACTTCCGATGAACTCGGCGGTGCGGATGTTCATGCTTCGAAAAGCGGTGTGGCTCACTTCGTTGCCGACAACGACATGGAAGCTATGGAAATCGTGAAGAAGCTAATGTCATATATTCCTGCTAACAATGCCGAAGAGCCTCCTTACATTCCTAATGATGACCCCTTAGACAGGGAGGATGACGAGCTTACTTACATTATTCCAGCGAATCCTAATCAGCCTTATGATATGAAAGAAATCATACGCAAGGTTGCTGACAAAAGCGAGTTCCTCGAAGTGCATAAAGATTGGGCAATGAATATAATCGTAGGATTCATCAGGCTCGGCGGCAGGTCAATCGGTGTGATTGCGAATCAGCCTGCAATTATGGCTGGTGTTCTCGACATTAACTCATCACGCAAGGCGGGACGATTCATCCGCTTCTGCGATGCATTCAATATACCCATTCTTACATTCGAAGATGTTCCCGGATTCATGCCCGGTGCCGACCAGGAATGGGGAGGCATCATTGCCAATGGTGCAAAGCTTCTATATGCTTACTGCGAGGCGACTGTGCCTAAGGTTACTGTGATTACACGCAAAGCTTACGGCGGTGCTTACGATGTTATGAACAGCAAACATGTACGCGGCGATTTGAACTTTGCATGGCCCACTGCAGAGCTTGCTGTGATGGGTGCAAAAGGTGCCGTGGAAATTATTTTCAAGAAGGAAATCGAATCTGCCGAAGAATCCGAAAAACGTGAAACCGAATTAATCAATGAATTCAACGACAAGTTTGCGAATCCATACATAGCAGCTTCCTACGGCTACATTGACGAGGTAATCGAGCCGAAGTACACTCGCAAAAGATTAATCGAAGCATTCTCATTGTTAGAAAACAAAGTGGATAAAAATCCTCCGAGGAAACACGGGAATATACCGTTGTGAGAGAGAATTATTTAGAGATTTTATTTATCATCTAAATTTGTTTTTTTTAATAAAGGAAAACTAAATCCACTTGGTAATTCTTCAGCTTGAGCTTGAGTTCTCCATATTATTCGAGTAATTTCATCTATCCTTTCAACAAAGGGTTTAGCATCATTACCGAATTTACCTATAGCAATACCTGCATCACCAAGAAGACTCCAAAAATGATCAATTGAAGACATTTTTTTATGTAATTCTTTTTGTAATTTTTCAAGTTTATTTAGCAATCTTTGTTTATGTTTAAAATCAAATAATTGACTTTCAGTAATTAAATCTCTTAACTCATTAATTAATTCTTGAATTCTTTTTAAATCTCCATCAGTGAATTTATAAGAAAATAAGCCTTCAAATTTTGTTATAGCCATACTTTTCATTTCTTCATAAGAATTTTCACTTTCTATATTTTTTAATTCATTTTTTATATCTTCATAGAATGTATTTATTATATCTACATTTGTTGATTCTTCTCTTATTTCTTCTATAATGGGAATACTAGTTTTAAAAATTTCATTAGCTTTAATAAAAATTTCTAAAATTGCAAAAGCTTCTAAATAAAAATTGTAAGAATATAGTGAATGATATTTATCATATTTATTATTTTTAAAATATTCAATTAATATTTTACAAGATTCTATTGTATCGTCCGGTAAGTCATTAAAAAATTCATTAGTGTAAATCATAAGAAATTACCTTATTATATTTTTAATAATTTTGTTATAGATATACAATTATTTGCTTTTATTTAAAATATTTTTAAAATCCTCATCATCTTGAAAATGTTTCCAATCATTATCTTCAAGAACATATTTTTTTGTAGTTGTTTTATTATTTAAACATTCCTCCAAATATTTTAAAGCAAAATTTTTGTATTCTTCTTTATTAAATTTGAGATATAATATTGAATACGTACAAGAGATATTATACAGTTCAATATTTTTATTATAACCGATATCTTCATTAAGAATTTTTAAACACAAATTTTCATCTCCAATTCTAGCAATACACAAAGAGTAATATGACAATGATAGTATTTTACTTTTTAAATCATTTGCTAGGGAAATTGATTCTATAAAATTATTTTTGGATTCCTCATATTGTTCAATATGATAAAAAGAAGTACCTCTGTTAAAGTTAATTTCATATTTATCTGTTTCATAAATTTTCAAGGGTAATGCTTTTGAATAATCTTCAATAGCACCTATAAAATCTTTATTTCTCATTTTCATATCAGCTCTTGATAAAAAAACTTCTGGTTCGTCATCACCATTAGTACAACATTCCATAAATAAATGTCCCATAGTAGATATTTCGTAATATCCCTTTTGAATATCTAATATTTCTTTCTTTTTATCGATGGTAGAATCATAGTATTCAATTCTTTTTTTATATATATTTTTTATAAAATCATATAAATTATCATCAATCTTAAAAAACATATCTATACAATTTATAATTCCTAGACTTGATAAATTTGTCATATAAAGATCAATATTTTCTCTAAAGAGTAATGGAATTAAATTTTCAATACCTGTTAAAGGTTCGGTTAAAAAAGCAAATGATTGTCCATTAATATCTTTTCTTTTAATTTTAATAAATGGTATAGATTTTTGATTATACAAATAACATAATATTTTTGCTTCATCTGGAGATAAACTTTCAATTAATTTTATATAATTTGGATGAACTTCCTTAAGTGTTTCATTATTTGATGCCTTATGTAATAAATTAATAAATAAATCACTAATATTTTTATTCTCAGTATATGTCAATCTTTCAAATGCTGGTACTCCAATTTCGGGGGGAATGTCACAAATTTTATCTTCATCTATATATTCGATTTTCTCTCGATATTTATTCATATTATTTTGAAAAATCATTTTCCTTTTTTCACTAAATGATTTGATATGAATCAGACTGATATTTAATAAATCAAAAATTGTTTCTATCGCCAAACCAACTTTTCTTACTCCTGGTTGGGCTAAATCTTTATATATTTCTAACAATATTAATTTATTGTTTTCACTAAAAGGATTGTTTACATTAGGAATTAAATCATTCATGTTTATATTGTTCAATTAATAGTGAAATTTACGAATTATATATTTTCGCAGCTATTCAGAACACATCTATAGACTAATTTACACAAAATCTCATTCTTTGTCAATTTAATTTTAAAACCATTTTAAAACGCTTTTCTTGACATTTCACCCCCACATATTTATTTTTGTCCCGCTCGTTCTTTGAAATTCCTGGTTCCGCTAATGTAGGGGCAATTCACGAATTGCCCGGAAGGAATTTTTAATTAAATGTATCCACAATTCAGAATTAAGCATTCATAATTCAGAATTCCTTTTCGAGTGATGTTAATTTAAAATCAAAATTTAAAAAATGAAAATGATGTCAAAACTGCTCCGGATGCACAAATCTGCACCTTTTTGGCTATTATTGAGCAATTTCGATAGGAAAGTATAAGATTTTTTTAAAAATTTCAAATTATATAATTAAAAATTTATTGAAAATTGAAAATTAATAATTGAAAATTTTCACTATTCACTATTCACTGTTCACTATTCACTGTTCACTGTTCACTATTCACTTTCAGGTTGCTCCATGGTGCTTCCTCTTCGGCTTTGGCAATGGCATTCGCCTTGGCGATTTTTTGATTGCTCCCTTCTCCTTTGAATGTGCCGAAGGATGTGTGAACCGTTATACTTACCACAGGATTGTGACTCGGTCCGTCCCTGTGTGCAGGTGAAAATTGAATATTCTGTCCGCAAACTCTTTGGTGCTTAGTCGAAAAATCATTGATGGAAACCGCAGTGCCTGAAACAGTTGATAATTCTTTCAACAATTCGACTTGCTCTTCATCGGATAAAGAAAAGAAAGCATCCTTTATATTTTGCTTGACTGTTGCTATATCTTCCTTCTTTTTCATCTGGTACTCCATATTTATTTATAATATATTATGCTTTACATCACAGCTAAAATGGAATAATAATGTGATTGAATTTACACAATATTTTTGTAAATGTCAATTTAGATTTAATCTTCGAATACAAAAATTACCCTGCCCTTGCGGTTGATGTATTTTGGAGTGCCTCGCTCCCATACAAGAGCCAGGTCATTGATGAAACTCAATGCATAATCATATTTAGGTTCGATTACGAATTGATTATCCTTGTCTATGAAGCCGTATTTGTCATCTTTTTCAACGTAAGCCAAACCACCGGAAAATTTCCCTGCATTGTCATATTCAGGAATTATTTTATATTTGCCGTCGATACCTATGTAACCGTACTTGCCTCCAATGCCGGCAAGAGCCATTCCCTCGGAGAAATCTTCTGCTTCTTCGAATTTCGGGGCAACGGCGTAATTCCCGCTGTTGTCAATAAAGCCGAAATTTTTCCGAATGCGTCTTCATATTTGGTTTCCAGTACCGGTCTGCCTGCCGTGTCAATATAACTGAAATTATTATTTTTAATCACCAGTGCCACACCATCATTGAAGGGTCCGGCATAATCAAATCTCGGTGCAATTGCAATCTCGTTTTTCTTATTAATATAGCCGTATTTATAATCATACCCTGAGCCTATATATCTTTCGTGAATAATCATCGGTGCCATACCGGATGAAAATGGCTCCAGCTCCCCGTTGTCTGTCTCGAATTCAAATTCACCGCTTTGATTAATATAACCGTAGTGATACCCGAAAACGATAAATAAAAATTTAATTGGTTTTCTTGCTATAGCAAGACCTTCTTTAAAATAACATCCCCGGTTAAATATAAACCCCTTGAAATTTTTATTTCCCAACTGAACGCTGAATTCATTTATGTCAGTTGCAAACTTGGGTTCTATTATTATTTTACCTGTTGAGTCAATATAACCCATCTCATCATCGATTATGACCGGGTATAGATTCTGTGAGTATAAATCAGAAAAGAATAAGAGGCAAAAGAACACCAATGACAATTTAAACATTACTTCTCCAAATAAATTTAGCGGTAGATTATGAATTTATATCGTGCAGAATAAAACTTGTCAGAATTGAAAGTAAGGATATATGCACCGTCGGATAAACCGGATAAATCAAGTGAGAAATCCCTTGTTGTATTACTAATTTTAATTTGTTCACTTCTTACCCTGTTGCCCATCAGGTCCCAAATTTCACTATTGAGATTTTGCTCATCGGGAATCAAAACTTCAATTTTCAACCTGTCTGAATTTATGACAATCTCACCTAATGCCATATTAAGATTATTTGCAAACTCCAGTACCAGTTTGCCAATGGCAGGACATACTCCGAGTACTTTAATCGAACCGTCAATTGTAGTAACATTTACAATTTTACTTGTAACTGGGTTGAATTTTGAAATTACCAGACCTGTGGAATCGGGATAGGATGTAAGTATTAAACCCTGGATGAAAAATATTTTCCCGGTGTCCTGCAATAGCATTTCAGAATATTGTTTATTCAGGGACACCACTATTGTATCGCCAAGATATGTAAAATTAACCTGCTGTTTCGAGTTGCCGGATTTTACAAACACATTCAGCGGGTAAAACAATCGCTTATCGAATGCAATAGAGAAATTCAATCCGTCCGGTTTGACTCTAGGAACAGCATCAAGGAGTTCAGTTTCTATCATTAGAGAATCCATCTGGTAAACCCTGTAGTTGCCGATTTTAACGGTTGTGTAATAAATCTCTTTCGGAACACTGGCAGACAAATCAACATAACTCGTATCTATGCAATAGGACTCTTCTATTACCCTGAATCTTTTTTGCTCTATACCTTCCTGCCTTGAATTAAAAGTTACAGGAATATTCAATTCAGCATCAGGAACAAAGGTAACCGGGAATTGTGCTTTAAAAGTGAATTGGGTTGAAGCCGGAACAATTGCAATACTGTCTATAGTCCTGTTATATGATGTTTCATTCTTTATATTGATTGTTTTTGTCATCGAATCTCCAATCCAGATATTATCGAATTCGAGACTTCGGGGCTCTATAGTTAATTTGGGACTGATAATATTTACCCGGACATCAACTGTATATATATTTCCGCAAACACTACTTGTAAGCTTAAACTGCTCAATGTAATTTCCTGTATTATTGAAAGCAGGTGGATACAGGAATACTGAGATAAGTACACTGTCGCCCGGAGTAACTACAAATGAATTTTGAGGAAAAATATCAAATCCGTTAATATTATTTTTTCTTCCGATAATTAATGAATCGCTCAATGTGCCCGTGTTTTTAAAATAAAATGTTTTAACAATGGTATCCTGGCAAGGTTCAACATCATCAAAATCAAAACTTGTAACAGAAGGTGACGAATTGACTTTTCTGAATTCACCCGATACAGGCAAATTAATTGTCAGACCTTTCAGGTTCTTTGAATCAACAACGAGATTCCCCAAAAATATTCCTTCTCCCGATGCATTGTATGCAACAATATAATCTTCGCTTGTTCCCGCAGAAATTATATGAGGAATAGAAGGTATATTCAATATCGAGAATGGAGAATTCGAAGGTTGAATTTCCAATCGTGTCAATGTATCATCGATTGAACCTCCATTAGTAATTGTCAGAGTATCATATACAATTTCTTCAATGCATCTTTTATAGCCGAATCCGACAAAATCGGCAGAAGTCAGCAGCCATATGCTGTGACTAAGTAATTCTACAGGAATACCTTCCTGCATAGGACATTGGCTTTCGAGGGTGCAAACGAGATTTGTTACAAGTAAAGTATCTTTCGTCGATGTAAAATCGATTTTAAATTCAATGCTGTCCCCCCCGTTAATATTATAAGGCAGTGACGGTGAAACAGTAATTGACCAGTCAGTCTGCGAAGGCACTAACCTAATTTCCGAAATACTCATTGGTATATTTCCGAAAGCATGAACGGTAACCGTTTTACGTAAGGGCAAGCCTGTTTGAATTACACCTGAAATCGAATCGGGATTAATTGTAATATAAGAATCTATGCAATTTGCATTAACTACAATTCTCAATACTTCGTTGCATGGTAATGATGTAATGAGAATCGTATCATGATATTGCCTTGCAGAGTCAGGCGTAAAAGTTATTTTTGACATAACAGAATCATTTGATTTCATCTGAAGTGGAAATGTTTTCCCCTGGATTGAAATTTTATAATTTTTATTATTAATGACAGGATTTTGCAATGTAGCTGTCAAATCCCCCCTGTTTTTTAACGGCATATTGAATACAATTGAATCCCCAAGGCAAATATCACCTAACTCGAAGACAGTGTCCTTGGGAATAATATCGGTTGATGTAACAATTCCCGAAAAGGATAAATAATAAGGATTTTTTCTTCCGCGAGCTGTAGTTGAATCATTATTCGTAAGCGACATTACAGCACTGTGATTACCACTTATAGGCGGAGTAAATTTTATTATCAATGAATCTCCTTCTAAAGGTTTTATCGTTAAAGGAAATATTCTGCCGCTTGTCCAGCCTATGTAAGAAAAAGCACTGTTCGCACCGTTGAATTTATATTCTGATATTATCAGCTCGCTATTTCCTGTATTGAAAATAGGAATAGTATCTAATCCGGTCAATTTACAATTCAGGTTGAAATTCAATCTGTCGTCTGCAGTTATTATTGGAGAAATGCCATAAGCCCTGACTGTTATAAAAGTATCTTTTGAACATGGGGATAATGTAAATTTAAACCTCGAAGTAAACCATCCTGTGTCAGACGGCATTGCTGAAAAATTTGTATAAATTCCGGAAGTATAAATATTAATAGGTGGCGGGGATTCAGATACTATTTCATAATTTCCATCGGTTTTTTGGATTGAGATAATATTATTATCAGGACTGGCAGACACCCATTTGAGAGAATCAACTGTTTTCATTCCGCAAAATGCAGGATTCATTTCAACCAAAGTATCCTCGGGAACACCCGTCATCTCTTTTGCATTACCGAGAAGGTCAACAGTAAAATTAGACCCGCTGAGTACATTAACACCGAGTTTTGCATTTTTTCCATCGCCGGCTAATTTAGGATTGAACCTGACAATAATCATCTGCGAATCACAAGCAGGCAGTGCTATCGAACCGGGTGGAAAAATAACTGAAAAGTCCTCGTAATTTGTTCCGAAAAGACTTGTTGAAACCATTACCGCATTATTGAATGAATGATTTTTTACCCAAAGTGTATCATATTTTGCACCGGGTATGCAAACGTCTCCGTATACCATATTCAGTTTTGTAATATCCTGCCTGTCGGGTCCAAGATAATAAACACCTTCACCGACTACCCAACCTTCAGCCGGAGTTATAAACCAAATATCATCGAGATTTCCCCTATCGATGCCGCAGTTGCGTTTTATCCAGGTTTGCCCTGCATCGGAAGTAAAGTAAACTTCACGGTTATAACCGCATACCCATCCTGTATTTGGGTCAATAAGAAAGGCACCGAACATGGGAATACCCGTAGTGTAACTTTTCCAGTTGGTACCATCGTTTGTCGAAAATATCATTCCTCCTCCGTTCCCGTTGCCGGAACATGATGTCCCTCCGAAAGGAACAAGGAAAGAGGCTCCAATGTTCGTAATTTCTTCCTGCCAGATATTGGGTCCCGAAGTAGCATGCACCTGCCATGTCGAACCTCCATCCGTTGTAATCCATATTTTGCCACTGCTTGTAGCAAAGCCAAGCCCACCCGGGTAAAGCATTACATCGGACATACCGGTATTTGGAACCGAATCAGTGTATAAGGTCCAGTTTGCTCCGCCGTTTGTTGTCCTCCAGAATTTTTGCATACCGTTGCAGCCTTCTCCTACGGTAACTCCATTGTTGTCATCGAGAAAAAAATTTCCCCATACCTGCAAAGCTCCGGGTGGTGTGATTTCAAACCAGGAAGCACCGCTGTTAACTGTCTTGAAAATTCCGTCCATTCCGGAAGTATAGCCTACAGTTAAAGAAGAGAAATGTATGCTTTCGAGCTGGTCTGCATTCTGTACAACAGAACCCGACCATGTTTTACCTCTGTCTGTTGTTCTGATTACCTGTCCTCTGAATCCGCATATCCAGCCGTAATTAGGATTTGAGGGAAGGAAATATACATCGAGCCAGTAGTTTGAACCATAGGGCAAAGGTATTGTACTCACCTTATTCCATGACTGAGATAATGATGTCAGCGGTAGAAAAGTTAAGAATAAGTATATATATAAAGTAAAAAACCTTTGCATAAATATTCTAATTAATCAACATTATTCAGACTGTGATATTCACGCCAGCCATTTAAAATTATCAAACTATTTTTTTTAGACGTATAATGTATAACTTTCTTATTTGAAAACAAAATAATATTTGCTTATATTTTATAATTAAATGGATACATTTCTGAAAATCACTTTTTTAAAATAATTCCACTGGAAATAATAACTGTTTTTTGCTATAAGAATAATACTAAAATGAAAATTGATATTAATTCTTTCGAAAGGGGATATTTATTTCGCAGTATTAAATGCAAATGGAAAAGTAAGTAAAAAGCCGTTTGTTGTGATGAGGTGATAAACCGGTTTTTTTGAAATTTCATAAATACAGCATTTATAATACTCTTATTTATTAATTTTACCAATAAATAATTACAAAATTCGTTTAGTTTCTAATTAAAGGGATTGAGGATAACTTTTTAATTATATAAATAAATGACTTTAAAGCCATAATCAAGGGGAGCTGGCATGAAAAAGTTTTGTACCAAATTTTTTTCTCAAATAAATCATATAATACTCATTTTCATAATGTTAGCGGTGAGCTTGCCGTTATCACTTAATGCCGCATTGCTTCATGATATACCACAGACTCTGACTCAGCCAAACGGTGCTGTAATACATTGCTTAGCAAGCGGTGACGAGTTTTACAATTGGCTTCATGACAGTAACGGTTACACAATCATACAGGACCCAAAGACAGGCTACTACGTCTATGCGGATAAATTAAACGGCGAACTTATTCCTACTTTTCATGTTGTCGGAACAGTTGAGCCGGAATCACTCGGAATCGAAAAATGGCTGAAAATCGCACCCGAAAAAATTTATGAGAAAGCTGCACAATTTCACAAAGCAGGGCAATTACCCGTTAAAAAAAATAAATCCGAGACTGTGCAGGTCAGCGGCACAATTAATAATTTAGTCATTTTCATTAGATTCAGCGATGAATCCGAATTTACTGATGCGACGAGCACGTATAATAATATGTTCAATGCCACCTCCTCTTCATCGATGAAAAGTTTTTTTACCGAGGCATCTTATAGCCAGGTTACAGTTAATTCTACTTTCTATCCTACTCCCGGAGCGACTGTGTTGTCATTCCAGGACAGCCACGTCAGGAATTATTATAAGCCATACAATTCGGTAACAAATCCCATCGGATATTCAGGCGACGGCGAAAGAACTGACAGGGAGCACACTCTGTTGAAAAATGCAGTTAATGCTGTAAAATCGCAAATTCCTTCGGGATTGAATATTGATTCCGACGGGAATGGATTTGTTGATAATATATGTTTTATTATTTATGGAGCGCCGGGAGGATGGTCAGACCTGCTTTGGCCTCATCAGTGGACTTTATTTTCGTACAATGTTCAGATAAACAGTAAAGTAGTCTGGAAATACAATGTCCAGCTTCAAACTGTTGTTAATGCAAGTGTATTATCGCATGAAATGTTCCATACTTTCGGTGCGCCGGATTTATACCATTACGGGTATGACGGCAAAACACCTGTCGGATACTGGGATTTGATGGAATACAACCTGAATCCCCCCCAGCATATGGGTACTTATATGAAATATAAATACGGGAACTGGATAACTTCAATTCCCTTGATTTCCTCATCTGGCACTTATCAGCTCAATCCTATTACATCTTCATCCAATAATTGTTATAGGATAAATTCACCTTTTTCGACGGCTGAATATTTTATAGTAGAATACAGAAAAAAGACAGGCACTTTCGAAAGTTCCATCCCGGGTTCAGGATTACTTGTTTACAGGATTAAAACAGATTGCGGCAACGGTAATTCGGAAGGACCTCCCGATGAAGTCTATTTATACAGGTTGGACGGAACACCTTCGAATAACGGGAATATAAACCAGGCTCATTTTAGTTCCGATGTGGGAAGAACGGTAATCAACGACCTGACAAATCCTTCAAGTTTTCTTTACAATGGTTCGGCTGGCGGATTAATCTTGTATGATGTTAGCACTGCAGGCACTACAATTTCATTTAAAATCGGATTTGGTGTTGCTCCACCCGAATTGAAATCGCCTGTAAACGGTGCTGACGGGTTGAACATAAATCCACTTTTGACCTGGTATAAATCGACAGATGCAGTAACTTATGATTTACAGGTTTCTACAATGTCAGACATGACATCACCATTAATAAATCTTACCGGGCTGACTGATACTACCTACCAGGTTGTTACACCGCTATCGAACGGAATCAGGTATTATTGGCGGGTCAAGACACATACATCCATAGATACAAGCGAGTGGTCATCTATCTGGAATTTCAGAACAATCGTTGGCAGCCCCACACTTGTTACACCTGTTAATCATGCTCACTCATTAGATACAAACTTAACCTTCAGCTGGTTAGCGCCTTTCGGGGCAGATTCATACAGGTTACAGATTTCGACCGATTCGAATTTTAGTAACATTACCAGGGACATAACCTCCATAATCGGAACTACCCAGGAAGTTACTGGATTAAATAAAAACATGAAATATTACTGGCATGTAATCGCTTATAACGGTGGCGGTTCCGGCAACTGGTCTTCAACCTGGGATTTAAGTACCATCATAGGACCTCCGAATCTTTTGTCGCCATCAAATCATGCCCATAATTTACCAGACAGCGGATATGTTATATGGTATAAAAATCCTTTGGCGGTTTCCTATAGAGTTCAAATTTCAAGATTCCCGGATTTTTCAGTAAATATTTTTGACCAATCAAATTTAACAGATACAACTTTCATATATCATGGATTTGAAAACGGAGCATTATATTTTTGGAGAATTAACTGTGCAAGCGATTTTGATGTAAGTGCATGGACATCGCCCTGGGAATTTACAATTATCCTGGGTTCTCCGATTCTTTTGGAACCTGAAAATCATAGTTCCGGACTGACCGATACTGTTACATTCCATTGGTTGACAGTAAACCAGGCTACGACATATAACCTGGAAGTTTCGAGTGATTTCTCTTTCCTCAGCGGAATAATTGAACAGTCAAATATTAACGGGACAAGTGCAATTGTTTCAGGGCTGAATTATAATACTAAATATTTTTGGAGGATTGCAGGTCAGAATGAAGGAGGGGCAGGGAAATGGTCATTAGTAAACGATTTTGTTACTCAACTTTCACCACCTACCCTTATTAATCCAAATAATTTTGCAACAGTAAATCCTGATAGTGGTTTATTAAGCTGGGAAACAGTTCCCGGAGCCACATCATATAAATTATTAATAAGCGATACACAGGAATTTTCAACTGCTGTAGTTAATGATTCATTGCTAACATTAACATCCTACAAATACAGTGGACTTGAAAAAAATCAAACTTATTACTGGAAAGTCAGTGGCAAATCATCCATAAACAGCGGTAAATGGTCAGAGACAAGAAATTTCTCGACATCATTCGATGCACCCAATTTAGTATACCCGGAAAATAACGAAAGCAGTATTCCACTTAATCTTGTATTCCGTTGGGACCTTTTACCATTTACAGATTTTTATCAAATCAGGGTTTCAACATTAGATAATTTCAGCACAACGGTAATAAATGATTCGAATGTTAACACTAATTCCTATTCCTTTAACAACCTGGTTATTAATACAAGATATTATTGGCAGGTGAGAGCAAAGAAAGGAACAACATGGGGGAGCTGGTCTACGATGTGGAGTTTTTCCACTTCTCTATCATCTCCACGCTTATCTGCACCGCCTGACGGGAATTTATTTGTCAGGATAAGTGACACTCTTAGATGGAAACCGGTGAATGGTGCTGCAAATTATGGAATTCATATTTCCGAGTCACTGGAATTTACACCTGTTATCATAAATGATTTCAGCTTAACCGACACATTATATAACTATAAAAATTTGGTGAATAATACTAAATATTATTGGAGAGTAGCAGCAAAAAATTCAAACGGAACAGGTGAATGGTCTGAAGTGTGGAATTTTACTACAAGAATTGCAACACCGATACATTTGACCCCGGCAAAAGATGCAATAAAAATTATGTCGAGCGGAAATCTAACATGGACATCGGTTGAAGGTGCTGATAAATACAATATACAATTATCAGAAAGAAATGATTTTTCAAATTTTGTAATTAATGGTGAGAATATAATAAATAATTCCATTTATTACGGAAATCTTAAATATGAAACAGAGCATTTCTGGCGTATCAATGCTTCTAATTCAGCAGGAACTACCGATTGGTCTGACTCCTGGAAATTTACTACTGATAAATTCGATTATGTTGAAGAGCCTTTAATAATAAATAATTTTATATCTTATCCAAATCCTATAGTTGATAATTCAATATTAGAAATAAATTCAGAACAAGAGTCAGTAATTGAAATTAATTTAGTAAATATACTTGGACTCAAAGTTAAAAATATTTACTCGGGGATTGTTACAAAAGGGATTAAAAAATTAGAATGTGATTTTACAAGTATTTCATCAGGTATATATTATATCGAAATTAATGACGGTATTCATTTACAAAGACAGGCTATTATTATTGAAAGGTAAAAATTGCTATAAATAAAATTTGGAATACATAGAAATTTGAAATCATGTAAAAAAAAAAGCGGATTGAGTAAAATTCAATCCGCTTTTATTATTCTAACTTGACACTATCTAACTATTGTAAATACCTGGTATGCAAAATCCGTTCCGTTATATACCTTTAACAGGTAAGAACCTGAAACGAGTTTCGATACCGGTACAGCAATCTGATAAATACCCTCAATGAAGAATTTTTTATTGCAATAGCCTGTTATGACTCTGCCCTGCATATCAATTACTTCAATCGTAAATACTGAAGGTGTACTAATATCGAGGTCAAATTTAACATCGAGATATGCCGGGTTTGGTGATACTGCAGAAATCCGGAATCCATCTGCAATGTAAGAATCCTGAACATCAAGTACAGTATCAGCATATGGGTTGTTGCTTGATGTATTCGTATTATAATTTGTTAATACATCAATACCATTATATCCGAATACCCTTGCATAATAAACAATTCCTTCAATAAGGTTCGATACTTGCAAAGAGTTTCCTGCAGCACTGTAAATTGCGAAAGCACTGCCAACAGGGTCTCCTGTTCCGAACGATGAATTTGCAGTGTAACCCTTTCCGTCTAATGGTAAATCAGAATCAGAAATTGCCTCCCCTGATTTCATAAGAAGTAAATGAGATGCTCCATCACCATTGGTCCAACTAACAATCCACTTGGACAATGCTGTAATTTGGTCCTTCCCTGTAACTGCAGAAACGCTGTCGTATTTAATGTCAGCATCCTGCACCAATGGTTCCATTGCAAGGAAGTTTGTCGTTATCATGCAATCTGCCATTCCTGCTGCACTCGTTACCAATTGTACATTGGCTTCGCCGCTGTTGTTTGTATATACGATTCCTGTTATCGTTACCTTATTATCATTCGTTGGTATTGTGCCCTGCATGGTTCCAGATAAT
>JACRLY010000077.1 GCA_016219595.1 Ignavibacteriota bacterium
ATTAATTCGGAAATTGGCTGGATCGTTGGTGATTCGAGTATAATTCTAAAAACCAGCGACGGAGGGAATACCTGGACAAAACAAAATTCAGGAATTGAACAAAAATTATTCAGCGTATTTTTTACCGATGAAAATAATGGCTGGATTGCCGGTGATGTAGGCACAATAATAAATACAACTGATGGCGGGAATAGCTGGAACAATCAGAATTCAGGTGTATTCGATTATTTATCTTGTGTTTTATTTGTCAATTCCAATACAGGTTGGATCCTCGGTAGAAACGGTATTATGTTAAAAACTACAGATGCAGGATTAAATTGGATTATGCAGACTCAAAAGACTCCAAACAGTCTTTATAATTTATACTTCATTAATGAGCAAACCGGCTGGTGTATAGGTGCAAACGGAACAATAATAAAAACAACAAATGGAGGTAATAATTGGGACAGCTTGTATTCAAATACAAAATATTCTCTCTGGAGTATTTATTTTGCTGATTCACTTAATGGCTGGATATCCGGCGACCATGCAATAATTATGAAGACAAATGACGGTGGTATAACATGGGAAAAGTTGAATTCAGGTATTTACAGTTATTATAATTTGTTCGCAATTCATTTTTCGGATTCGGCTAACGGTATTGCAGCAGGACGAAGCGGCTCAATAACAAGAACCACTGACGGAGGCAATACATGGGTACCAATCTCCAACGATAATGTTACTGCCATTTACAATATAGATTTTACAGATGATAGTCATGGCTGGACTTCAGGTTCAATATCATATTTTACTTCTGATACAGGGAACAGATGGGATACTTTATATACTGAGTTTCTTTATTACCTGGATTTCATCGATGAAAATAAAGGCTGGGCTGTTGGAGATGAAGGACAGATTATTAAAACTACAAACGGAGGAAAGAATTGGGAAATTCAACAAGCAGGACCAAATTCAGGATTATTTGCCGTTAAATTTATTAATGAAAATATTGGATGGGTAATTGGAAGAAAAGGTCTAATTATTAAAACAACTGACGGAGGGAATAATTGGCTGCCACAGGTATCAGGAACAAACAGTACACTTTATGGATTAGAGTTTATAAATGATAAAACAGGTTGGATTGTCGGCGATACAGGCACAGTACTCAGAACAACAAACGGAGGAGAAACCTGGACTATTCAAAATTCGGACTCATTTTATTATCTTTACCGGATTTCAGCAGTTGATGAAAATTTGTGCTGGGCTGCTGGAAAAACCGGGACTATTTTATTTTCTAATGACGGTGGTATAAGTTGGAGCAAACAAAATTCAGGAGTTACATTTAATCTTTTAGGAGTGAAGTTCATTAATTCACAAATCGGGTATGTTACAGGGTGGAGCGGAACATTACTTAAAACAACAAACGGCGGTCTCAATTGGAATAAATTATTTACTGGAGTTTTCGGTAATATCATAGATTTATGTTTTATCAATGAAAAGGTAGGATGGATTTGCGGTGAAGACGGAGCAATATTACATACAACAAACGGAGGTACAACTTTTGTCAATGATAATCCAAATAAAGAGGAACCTGATTTTGATGTCTTTCCTAATCCATTCACAAACACATTGCATTTTAAATTGAAGAATGAATTTAATATCAAAACAATTTCTTTGTATAATTTATTGGGTACAAAAATTAAAGTATTTAATATTGATGAATTTGAATTCAGAAATAATA
>JACRLY010000070.1 GCA_016219595.1 Ignavibacteriota bacterium
AACCACTCTCCAAACCTGTTCATCAGGGAACCCCTTGTCAAATGCTCGATCTTGGTAAATCTCGAGGCAAGCATTGGAGTAATAGTGAATGATACAAATAGACTCATCAAAGTTGAAAATACAACGACGAGAGCATATTCACGAAGGAAATTTCCGATAACTCCTGTAATCATCGTCAAAGGAATAAAAACTACAACATCTACAAACGTTATTGAAAGAGCTGCAAATCCGATTTCGTTTCTTCCTTTCAATGCCGCATCTCTCTGGTTTTCTCCCATTTCGAGATGACGGTAGATATTTTCGAGAACGACTATAGAATCGTCAACCAGGATTCCAATTACAAGAGACATAGCGAGCAAGGTCATAGTATTCAGGGTGAATCCGAAAATATACATAATGAAAAATGTGGAAATAAGAGAGGAAGGTATGGCAACCATAATGATAAATGAATTCCGGAAGCTATGCAGGAAAATAAGCATAACAAAAGCGACAATAAGAATTGCGAGAAATAAATCGAATTTCACTCCGTTTGCCGACTGCATGATAAATTCCGATGCATCCTGTGCCACACCGAATTTAAGAGCTATATCCATATTCTCTTTTTCTAATTTCTTAAATTCCTTCATCACAAGTTCGCTGACTTCTACTGTATTTGCGTCGGTCTGTTTTTGTATTGTAATACCGACTGATGTAATTCCATTCAGCCTGTTGATATTTTTTGTTTCCTTTTTTCCATCCTCGACTTCAGCTACGTCACTAAGCTTTATTTCACTGCCTTGTTTGCCCCTTGCAACTACAAGATTTTTAAGTTCATCCACAGAATTGAATTTACCGGCAACCCTCACAACATACTGTCCGGCATTCTCTTTTATATTGCCTGTCGGCAGGTCGAGGTTTGCCGCCTTGACAGATTGGGCAATGGCGAATAAAGAAAGATTATACGATTTTAGTTTGTGTGCATCAACATTAACTTTGATTTCTCTTTCTTCACCGCCAAGCATAACGAACAATCCAACTCCATTAAGCTTTGATATTCTCGGTTGAACACGGTCTTTGATGAACTGGTACAATTGTCTCGATGGAAGTTTGCTATAAACTGCCGCCCTGATAACGGGCAATTCGTCAAATGCAACTTTTGTAATAACAGGTGTTCTTACTTCTTTGGGAAGCTGCTGCATGACTCCGTTTACTTTCCTTTGAACATCTTGTATAGCAAAATCAATATTCGTATTAAGTTCAAATTCGATTCTGACCATTGACATGCCTTCAAGGGAAGTAGAACGGATAGTTTTGACATTATCCAATCCCGAACAAACATCTTCTATCGGCTTGGTAACCGAAGTCTCTACTTCATTTGGTGAGCCGCCGGGATACACAACTGTTACAATTGCCATCGGCAGAGTCATCTTCGGCATCAGGTCATATTTAAGAGTGATGAAACCATAAATTCCAAGCACACCGAGGAAAGAAAATAGTACGATGATTAATGTCGGTCTTTTTATTGATAGTTCAGTTATTGTCATCTTATTACCTTACAATTTTAACCGTTGAATTTTCCTGTAAATTGATTTGACCGCTCGTAACCACATTATCCCCGGTTTGCAATCCGTCCAATACCTGAATTACATCGGTATAAACGGTACCAATGACAATATTCCTTAATTTGGCTGTGCTGTTTTCAACAACATATACTTGCGGCGATTTGATACTGCCGACCAATGCAACACGAGGAATAACCCTTGATTCGGAACTTTTGATTGAATTAAATATGCAGTTAACAAACATGCCGGCTTTTAATGGATATTTTGAATTATTTTTCAATTCAATTTCGACAGGGAAAGTATGTGCCTCATCCGCTTTCGAATTAATATTTTTGATTGTTCCGGAATAGTTGACATCGGGATAAACATCCGTACTTATTATTACTTTATCACCGGGTTTCATTTTGAAAACATCTTTTTCCGCAACATTAACTTTCACTTTTAATGATGAAATCTGCACAACATTAGCAATAGGTGTATTAGTCGAAACATAGGTTCCAACTTCAACATTTCGTGACGTAACAACACCGGAAATAGGCGATTTGATTTTAGTATCTTCCAACTGTCTTTTCGTTGTGATGTATTGTGATTCAGCTGATTTAAAAGTAACAATTGCCTGCTCAAGTTGTACATCATTGACCGATTTTTCTTTATTCAGGACTTTATATCGTTCCAGGTCTTTCTTAGCTTTATCATAATTTGCTTCTGCAATATTGAATGAAGCCTGTTTAAGCTCATCGTCTGCTTTTGCAAGCACACTACCCGTACTGACATTTTTCCCGACATCAAAATACAATGCGACAATTCTGCCTTGTGTTTCTGAAACAATGTTAACTTCTTTTTCAGCCATTGCAATACCAACCAAAACAAGACTCTCATCGAGAGGACTTACCTGAACTTTAGTTACGGTAACAGGTACCGTATCTAACCTGACTGTACTTTTTGCTCTCTTTTCAATAGTCGCTTTATTATTCATTAGCAACAGTACTATAGCAGCGACGACAACAACCATTACAATAATCAATATTATTTTTTTCATATATTACCTTTATCTAATTATTAATTTCTTATTTCTGCCCTATAGATTTATCGAGCTTAGCAATAGCAATCCTATACTCAACGATTGAGGATATATAATTAATGTTAGCTATCAACAATGATGATTCTGCATCAACAAGCTCCGAGTTAAGTGTCATACCGGCTTTGAATTTTTCATTGGTTATACGATGATTTTCCTTTGCTTGTTCAAGGTTTTCACGTGCATAACCAATTTTCTCCTTTGCTTTTACAAGTAATAAATAACTTTGTGAAACATCGAGATTCACACCATCTTTTATTAGTTCAGCAGAAAATCTTGACTGTTCCAGTGAAGCTTTTGCCTGTTCAACCTGGTGCGATGTAGTCATCCAGTTCCAGATGTCGAATGAAAAATTCAATCCTATATCCCAGGTGCTTCTGAACTCATCCCTTGTTGGCATTATTCTTTGATTCGGACGTGAGTAGTAATAATTGGCAGCTAAATTTACCTGAGGATACCATCCCGCTTTTGCCATACTGACTCCCGATTCGCCTGACTTTATCCTGTAATCCATACCTTTCAACTCAGGTCTGTTATCATAGGCTTTAATAATAAGTGTCTCTATAGGAGGCAATTCAGTACTTCCTTCTTCTACATTATCCGGAATTGCTGTGTTTTGCATTGTCGGCATACCAATAAAATTATTTAGAGTCATTTTAGTTATACTCACCGAATTTTCAGCATCAATTCTGAGCAATTTAAGATTCGATAATTGTACTTTGACTTTCAATACATCGTTATCGGTCGCCAAATTCAGTTTGTAAAAACTTTCTATGTCTTTCAAGTGTCCTTCTACCTGTCCAATATTTTCATTTACAGTATTGACAAGCTGTAGTGCATTGAAATGAGACCAGAAAGCATTTTTTATATCGTATATTAACTGTACCTCGTCTTTCTTTTGGTCCTCCAGCGAAGCAAGATAATTGTATTCCATCATATCGCTGTTGCTGGATAACCTCATACCTGCAAAAAGCGGCTGCTGAAGTGATAACTTAAATTGATAATTATTCAATACAACCGGGAACAAACTGAATCCTGAAGTATCTCCAGGCATTCTAAATTTTTCTACTTCACTAAGCCTTGTATATGAACCGGTCATTTTCAATGAAGGAAGCATTGAGGCATTCACTTCGCTCAGTTTTTCATCGGCGGCATACACTTTCGATTTGGAAATCTTCAGTGTCTTGTTTTTCTCAAGTCCCAGGCTTATGCATTCATCGAGAGTCAGAACTTTTTTATCCTGTCCGTTTCCTGAATACAATAGCATGGGAAAAAGCAAAGCAATTAAAAGTTTTTTTAATAACATAAAATACCTATCTATATTTTCATTTTTCATATTACTCATGTTAATCAGTTTTGATATTGTTATATACTTTTTTTAACAATAAAGTCAAATTATCAATTTCTAATTCAGAAAGATTTTTTAATGCCTTTTTTAGCTCATAGATTGCAATAGGAACAAGCTTTTCCCTCAGACTTTTGCCTTCATCAGTAAGATATATAAGATTATTTCTCCTGTCTTCCTTATCCTGTATTCTCTTTATCATATTTCTTTTTTCCATTTTGTCAATCAAGCGGACAACAGTAGTCTTCTCTTTTGCAATTGAAGATGAAAGCGCCTGTTGAGTAATGCCGTCTTTAGTCCAAAGAAACATCAGAATTCCCCATTGTTCAACTGTTATTTCATAACCGTTTTTAGCAAAGGCTTTGGTAATTGAATTTTTCAATGCCCTTCCCGTATGACCTATTAAAAAGCCAAGCTCTTTAAAAAGTATATTATAATTTTTCATAATAGTTGCTATAACAATAGTTGTAACTACAACTAATTTATGAAAGATTTATTTTAAAAAAAAATTTAATTTATGGTATTGCTATTATTCCGAGATTTGTCTCTTTTGATGCACCTGTAACTGATGGTATATTCCCGGGCAATCCTCCCAACGTAAGATAAGTAAGATAAGCAAAGCACAATGCTTCCTTATAATCTGAAGGTATTCCAAATTTATCAGATTTTTCAATTTGTATGCCTGGTAATTCAATTTCTAATAATTCCATAAGAAATGTATTGTCTGAACCTCCACCTGAAACAATTAAACGATGAGGATTTTTTGCATAGAGACGAATGTTTTCAGCTATGCTCCATGAAGTAAATTCCGTAAATGTCCTGATAAAATCTTCGTTCCCTGATTTATTGTTTCTGAATTCATTTGACAAATTATCGAAATACTCTTTGCTGAATAGCTCTCTGCCTGTTGATTTAGGTGGTTTTTTTGTAATGAATGGAATTGATTTTAATTTATTCATTAATCCGGGTATTATTTCACCTGATTTTGCAATTTCACCGTTCTTGTCAAATTTCAGATTAAAGAAATTTTGTACTGCCATGTCAATGAAAACATTTCCGGGTCCTGTGTCAAAAGCTTTTACATCTACTTTTTTACAACCGGCTGGTAAAAGTGTAATATTTGAAATTCCCCCAATATTAAGTACAACCCTGTTTTCATTCACATCACTGAGATATTCATAATCGAAAATCGGCACTAAAGGAGCCCCCTGCCCTCCGAGTGCAATATCAGCCGCCCTGAAATCACCAACCACAATCTTATTCAATATTTTAGTTAATGCAGAAACAGAAGCTACCTGAAAAGTAGATGAAATTGAATAATAAGCTATTTCTCTGTCTTGGGGTTCATGCCAAAGTGTTTGACCGTGAATTCCTACTGCATCAATTTTATCAATAGGGAAACCTGATTTATTACACACTTCCTTTACAGCATCAGCATACAGTTGTGACAATGCAAAATTCAGAATAGAAATTTCAGAGACATGAACAGGTTCTGACATGATTTTGAAAATAAGTTTCCTGATTTCTTCAGGAATTTCATAATTCCCGGTTACGGTAATTTCAAACTCATGCCTGTCATTAAATATAGAGAATGAAGCAACAACTACATCAATAGCATCAACCGATGTACCGGTCATTATGCCGCAGACAAATCTTGGTTTAGAAAGCCATTCTTTATGATTTATTAATTCCATACATGATTTTACTGATTTATTTCAAAAATAAGATTTTCAATAAGGATATAAAAGATAATTATAAGATTAATTAATAATAACCAAAAATAAAATTAATTAATTCCATTTACGACTTATCTTTTTTAAAAGGGTAAATTCTCATCTTTCTATGAATGATATTGCTATTGAAGTAAAAAATTTGTCTGTTATATTTACAAGGTATTCTGCTCTCGAAAATATAAACCTGGGAATACCTTTCGGTACATTTGTTTCAATTGTAGGACCTAACGGCGCAGGCAAAACTACTTTTCTAAAGGTCATTCTGGGATTAATCAAACCAAATCACGGTGTAATAAACGTTTTGGGAAAGTCTGCAGGTGAATTATCTCCGTTTGACCTGGGTTATGTGCCACAAATCAAAACTTTGGACAGAACATTCCCTGCGTTACCTATAGAGCTTGTTTCCACAGGTTTAAATGCAAAATGGCCCGCCGCCATAGGAAAAGACGATAATAAAATAATTATGGATTCACTCGAAAGAGTAGGAGCAGGAAATCTAGCAAGGCGTCCGCTTAATAAACTTTCCGGTGGGGAATTGCAAAGGATATATCTTGCCAGGGCATTAATTCGCAAACCAAAAATACTTGTACTCGATGAACCGGCTACAGGAATCGACTGGATCGGTGAAAAAGACATCCATAAAATAATAGATGAGTACAAAACTGATTTTAATGCAACAATTATAATGGTTACACACGATTGGGAATCGGCATATCATCATGCAGATTTTGTTTTACTGCTTAATAAAGTAGCTGTCTGCTTTGATAAACCTGAAAAAGCATTCACTGAGGATTATTTAAGTCAGACTTTCGGTCACGTAGGGCATAAGCATGAAATGTTATTTTCCGGGAGGCACCATGATTGAAGCATTTACACAATCATTTATGCTAAGAGCAATGCTCGCCGGAATTCTTGTCGGATTTATGTCCAGTTATTTCGGTGTATTCATCGTGCAGAGAAGAATGAGTTTCATGGGTTCCGGGCTTGCTCACGCAGCATTCGGAGGAGTGGCTTTAGGTATATTATTGAATACAGAACCACTGTGGATTGCCATACCATTTACAATTATCGCTTCAATCGGCATCACATTACTGAAAGATAAAACCAAACTCGGAAGCGACACATCCATAGGAATTTTATTTGCAATTTCGGTTGCCCTCGGCATTATTTTCCTGTCTCTTAAGCGTTCATATACGGCAGATGCATTTGCATACCTGTTCGGCTCAATACTTTCAGTGCAGACTTCAGATTTATATGTTACAATTATACTGGGGATAATCACATTATTAACATTATTCCGTTACTGGTCCCGATGGGCTTATACATCTTTCGACAGGGAACTCGCAAGCACGGACAGAATTCCGGTAACAACAGATGATTATGTTTTAAATATACTTTTGGCTATAACAATAGTAATATCCGTCAAACTTGTCGGTATTATACTCGTTGCAGCATTTCTTGTCATCCCGGCTGCATCGGCGAGGCTTGTAGCGGGAACATTTTTCAGAATGACAATCATATCGATTGCATTGGGTGTTATCAGTTCGATAGCGGGTTTGTTCACATCATACCTTTTTGATTTGCCAAGCGGGGCGACAATAATACTCGTTCAGGCGGCTATATTCTTAATCTCTGTAATTTACCAGAAAACTTCTGCTCAAGAGTCAATTTAAATATTCAATTTTCGAAATCATAATCAACCGGTACAGGCAATTTTATCATCACCCTCGTGTAATTTCCCGGGTCGCTTTCAACGGCAAAATCACCTTCGTGCAGGTCAAGAATTTTCTGAACAATGGACAATCCGAGCCCTGAGCCCTGCTGTTCATAAGCTCTTCGGTCAAATTGCACATAAGCATCTATGCTTTGTATCTGTTCATTCGTCATTCCCCTGCCATGATCTATAAAAGTTATAATATAGTTTTTGTCCTTAACAAATGAAAATACCTCTATTCCTGTTGATGCCTCGGAATACTTAATGCAATTCCCGATAATTTCTTCAACAATCTTATTAATATATTCCTCATTCATTGCAATAGGAGAATCTGATAATTCGATTTTTAAATCGTCCTGCCTCCCTGCCTGAATTATACTAATCATTATTTTATCATATATGACAGGTTGTACTGATGGGGTAATGTCTTTTTTTAGATTCTGAATTTCAAAAACATTTGTTGAAATGATTGAAAGCTTGGCATAAAAAAGATAATTTTCAAACAGCCTTTTAAGTCTTTCGGCTGATATGTGAATATCTGTAACTATTTCGAGATAATCTTCTGCATCTTTAATATCCGATTTTTTGAAGGTTTTAATCAGATAATCGGAAAAACCGAGAATCTGATTAATCGGGGTCCTTACTTCATGCGGCATTGTCATAGTAAGGTCAGATTTGAGTGATTCTATCTTCTCGCCGAGCTGGACTTTGCTCTGTGCAAGTTTCATAGTACGCGTAGCCACCATCTGGTCAAGCATTTCCTGTGTCCTCGACTGAGTATCCTGCAATATGATTTTTTCTGTTGTTACACCGAGCAGAATTGAAAACATTTTGACATGGTGATAAATGTGATGTTCAGGAGGATAAAGAACCTCTGTTACCTTGATTAATACTAATGCTATAACACCGCCGGAACCAACAATAGGGCAAATCAGAAAATTTTTATTATTATCCGAATCATCATCGTTGAAAAATCCAATACTGCCTGACTGCAATGATTTACCAAGCGTACCAGTATCTATTATTTTCTGGAAAACATTCTTAACTTCATTTTTGTATTTATCAGGATGCACCTGGTTGAATTCAAATTCGAAAGTTTCCTGATTCAGTATATAATAAGCGACATAGATTGTCGATGGAAAATTCATTAATACATTTAATCCCTGGCTTAAAATTCCATCAGAGCTTTTTTCTTTGACTATTGTATTACCAAATTCTTCGGTAGCCTTATAAAAACTTTTTAAATTTTCCTTATGATTAATTTCATCAGCCATTTGGTCCGGTTCAATAATTATTTTAACAATAGGATTCCGACAGATTGCCTGTACTCATTGATTATTCCATTATACATCTTTACAAAGGTCTCAGGAGGAATTTGAAGAATTTTCCAAACCTCCTCGCTTGGCGTATATACCAAACTATCGCCGGGATTCCCCAATTCCATAATTCTTGCTATTACATCTGCAAGATGGACACAGACTGTTAATTCCGGTGAATCGGCTTTTATCCTGTCGTTATGATGATTTTTTATTGCATGTTGAATCGATGAGGGAAGCTGCCATTTTTCTGCAAGCATTTCACCAACATCCATATGATTAAATCCATATATTTCATTTTCTGCATCTGTGATAACCAATTTGTTATCCAAACCATATTTCACTATTTTGTTATATTCATCTCCAAAAGTTCTCATAAAAAATAATTTCCCGATATCATGGACTATTCCTGCCAGGAAATAATTTTCAGTATTTTTTACACCGATGACTTTAGCTATTTTACGGCTTACAACACCGACTGCGATTGAATGTTTCCACAAATCAACGAGGTTAAAATATGTCAGTGATTTTGTACTTGAAAAAACGTCGATTACCGACAGGGTAAGAACAATATTTTTCACCTCATTAAATCCAATATAGAAAATAGCCTGGGATATCGTATCAATCCTGTTCTGCAAACCGTAGGCTACAGAGTTAACTATTTTCAGAATTTTCAAAGTAGATGACTGGTCTTTCAATATGACATCGGCAACATCCTGTACAGTGGAACGTGGATTAGACAAAGATTCCATTAAAGAAGTATAAATTGTCGGCAAGGTTGGAAAGTCTCCAATCTTATCGACCATCGAGGTTAAATCTACCATTCGGGAATTATTTTTATTTTCTTGCAATCAGGTTCACCGCACTGATAATTCCTAAATCTATCAAATCTTGTTCGTTTTCATTTCTCGGTTTCCAGGTAAGCCTTTTTAAAAGCCTTTCCAAGCCTAGATTTATCATCTCTTCGCTTAATTCTTCGAGTTCGTCGCCATCGGAGGTTTTGATTGAAACACAGGAAATATTCCACAACTTAAGGAGTTTAATGTGCTGTTCATTTATTTCTACACCGGCAGATATCAAAGTCTGACCGAATGAATTGACAACAGGTTCGCTGACAACCATCCCTGTTTTTATATCATTTGATGAAACAACTTCTGCCATTTTCTTTAATTCTCTATGTGCGTTTGGTTATATAATAATGACAATTTAATTATTAAATATTATTTTTTCAACAATTTAGTTATTTAATGAAAATTAAGCCGTTATATTTAATAAATTAAAAGAATTAACACTATAAGGCTATCAGTTCAGATAAAACTAATTTAATTTATTTCCGTATTCCTTAAACATAAAATCAACAACAGCTTCAGCTTCTTTTGGTTTTAATGCCTGGTTAGGCATTTCGGGATATTCGGGATTGACTTTGACCGGGTTCAATATGAATTTTACCATTCCTTCTTTATTATTCAGGTATTTTGCCATTACTTCTTTGTGAGGAGGTCCTACAAGTTTCTGGTCAAACTTATGACAGGCAGTACATTTGGCATTATATATTTCCGCACCGTTAATTTGGGGTCCTTTCTTTCCTTCTTTTTCCAACAGTGCCAATTCGAGTTTGTCATAGTTGTCAGTGAGAGTCAGCAGTTGTTGCCCTGAACTCAATGAAAAGGAAGACTGGCTTTTTAGAATAATCAAAGTGAAAGTTAATAATATCAGATAGAATGAATAAGAAATATTTCTGAAATTATTATATCTTACTCCTGCATAAGCCAGGTGAAGGAAAATCAGCAGAGCAATCAGGCTCAACATGCCGAACAAATATGAATTATTATTCAATAAATTATCGGGCATCGTGTAGAAATCAATTAACAAAATAAATGGTTGTATGAAAGCAAAACCAATAGCAATCCATGAGTTAATTATTCCTGACTTGTTTATGTATTCCTGATTTATATTTTCATCTTGCTTGTCCCAATAAAAATACTTAACAATGAAAGCAACAGAAGAAATAGAAGCCGATAATGTAATGAACTGTATGAAATTAATAACCACCTGCAATTCAAATAACATGCTCAATAAACTCCCGCTGAAATTCCAATTTCCCGAATCGAGGGATAAAACGACTAATCCGAAAAATAATCTTAATGAAAAAATCAGGAAAATTATTCCTATTAATCCAGTTAATGTATTTATCGAACCAGTTCGGTTAACATTGCCTTCGGATGAAGTGTGTTTGAATGAATATTTATAAAGGTAAAGCAGAACCTGTGCAACAAAGAAAAAGCAAAGTGAAACTAAGAAAAATAGTATAATGTCGTTTTTAAAATTATTAAAAATTTGAATATAAATTATTATAATACTGAAAAACGGTACAATCCCCAAACCTATTGCCATTGTTTTATTTGGAGTTATCAAGTCTATATAATCTTTCGACATCCTAAAATAATTATCATTATTTTTTCTTGCTGCTATTATTTTGAAAATAAATGACATTACAGAACTAGTCAGCAGGACACCCGAGTAAATTGAAAAAATAACGAGTGCAAGGCTCAATAAATATTTCATAAGTTCGAGAGTTGAACCCGAACTCGGAATAATCATCTTATCGAAAAATTCCATATGTTAACCTCAAATTTCAATCATTATAATAGTTTCTCCGCAATCAGAACAACAGCCACAGCAAGCACATAAAGATTAATATTCATAAAAGCGAATCTGAAAATATTCTTCTGACTGTACAATCTCAGAAGATTCTTTGTTCTCCACATAAGCCAGCAACCGGCAATAAACAGGATAAAACCTGATATAATATTATCAGATAAACCGAATAAAGGAATAAGCATGCAGGATGCCGCAAGTGCCGAAATCCAGACATAAGTGATTCTTGTCATAGTTTCACGGCTGATGATATCAGTCAAGGCAGGAAATCCAGCTCTCCGGTAATCATCTTCATATATAAGAAGAAGAAGCCAAAAATGCGGAATCTGCCATATAAAGAAAAACAGGCTGAGAATCCATATTTGAGGATTTGCCAGGTTTCCTCCACCGGCAAGCCATCCGATTACAGGTGGAATTGCTCCTATTAAAGCTCCCGGGACTACTGCCAGTGATGATTTTTTCTTCATTGGCGTATATATCAGATTATACCATATTAAAGTAAAAATGCCTAACAGAACAATTTTTATATCAGCAGTAAACATAAGAATCGATGCACCGCTTATTGACATAATTAATGCGATGTAAAATCCCTGCCTGGGCGATAGCTTTGATGTCGGAATCGGTCTGAACATAGTTCTCTTCATCATCGAATCCTGCACATATTCCTGGAATTGGTTAAATGCCGATGAACCACAGGCAAGTAAAAAAACTCCGAGAACCGGTAATATTAATCCAATATCTATTGTTCCTGATGCTAGAATATAGCCTAATGCAGTTGTGACTGCGACAAAAAAAGTAATCCTGACTTTGCAGAGAATCAAAATCAGTTCCAGATAATATTTTATATTTTTAATTAAAATTTCCATTTAAAAATCTGAAATCCACTTTTCAAAATCTTTTTTTGAAAGTACATGCACCTTGGAATACATTAATGAATGACGCAATCCACAGTATTCTGCACATGCTATAATATATGTCCCCACTTTATCGGGTTTAATAACCATATAATTCTGCCTGCCATATATCACGTCCTCCTTAATACGAAAAGCAGGAATATAAAGAGAATGATTAACGTCCATTGAATTTAATTCAAGTTTGACCGACCTGTCAACAGGCAGATATAATTCACCGGATTTTTTTCCGTTATTATATTCAAATTCCCATGCCCACATCCTGGCTATTACTTTAACATTCATAGCTCCTTTTGGGACTACACGTGATTCATGGAACACAGCGTAACCGAAATAGAACATAACAAGAACAAGAATCGTCGGGATGACGATCCATATTATTTCTAGTGTGTTGTTGCCCTCGATTTGTGTGGCTTTTGGATTTCTTTTCTTGTTGTACCTGATGACAAAATAAATCATTGCAACGGTCACACCAAGCAGAAGGAGAACTGAAATAATTACAATCAACAGCATTACGCTGTCAACCGATTCCGCATATTTTGAAGGTAAACCAACCATATAAAAAAGCCTCATCTAAAAAATACATCGAAAGCTGTCAAAACAAATACAGATAGCAGAGTCATAAGAGCCACAGCTATAAAAACCTTGAATATCTTATCCTCAAATTTTATATGCATGAATATATTAATTACAAAAGCTGATTTCAATGCAGCGATTAATAATGCAACTGCAAGAGCAATATTCCCGAGATTAATACCCGATATGCTAACAGTAGTTACTGTTAAACCAATCAGTACAAGCCAGATCAATACGTAAGTTCCGTATCCTATTATATGTTCTTTTTCCGAATGTTCGTTCGTCATCTTCATCCTTTAACGCATTAAATAAAACAAAGGAAATAAAAATATCCATATCAGGTCAACCAGATGCCAGTATAAGCCGGAATTTTCAAGTTTAATGTAATTTGTAGAAGTTATACTGTTTCTTGAAATAAAAACAAACATAAAGGTAAGTATTATCATTCCTACAATTACGTGAATTGCATGTAAACCAGTCATTGCATAATACATGCCGTAAAAAAGGTACTCACCCCTGGGTTTATCCAATAACACATCGGAACCCGGATATAATCCATGCCCGAATTTAGCAGACCACTCAAAAAATTTATTGACTAAAAAACCGAATGCAAGTAAAATTGTTGAAGCAAGGAGGAAAAGCGATAAAGTCTTTCTTTCCAGCCTCATTGCAGTAATTGAGAGAGCCATTGTCATACTGCTTGTCAATAGTATTATTGTATTAAATGTACCGATTCCTATGTTCAGTTCCCTTGCTGCAATGTGAAATTCATGCGAATATTGCAGCCTGTATGCCATATAAAGAAGAAACAATCCTCCGAATAACAGTAATTCCGTAAACAGGAAAAGCCACATGCCCATCTTGGCACCAAAATCGTCACGGTGCACATGTTCTTCAAAATTTTCAGAATGGTTATTCATCAAAGTATCGCTCACTTTTCCTCCTCTTCACCATAATTATATGGACCATGAGTTATTACAGGTATCACATCGAAATTATGTACAGGCGGGGGAGATGGTATCGTCCACTCAAGTGTTTTTCCTCCCCACGGATTAGCAACGGCTTTTGCTCCTCTTTTAATACCCCTGTTTAAATTTCCAATCATTAATAATATCCCGCTTATTAGAATCCATGAACCTACAGTTGATATTATTTGCAATGTCTGAAACTGTGGCAGGTAATCCCAATACCTTCGGGGCATTCCTTCATATCCGAGAATGAACATAGTAAAATACAACATGTTGAATCCGACAAAAATCAATGCTATCGACCACTTGGCAACTTTTTCGTTATACATTCTTCCGAACATTTTTGGAAGCCAGTAATGAAGTGCGGCGAAGAAAATCATAACAGTACCCCCGAACATAACATAATGGAAATGAGCAACGACAAAATATGTGTCGTGAACATGAACATCTGTGGCAAGGGATCCTAATATTAGACCAGTCAATCCGCCGATTGAAAACAGGAAAATAAACATCATTACAAATAATAGTGGTGGTCCGGGTGTTATTGAACCTTTATATAATGTAGCTACCCAATTGAATACTTTTACTCCGCTGGGAATGGCAACTAAAAATGTCAGCAATGAAAAAATGAAACGCGAAACTTCACTTATACCTGTTGTAAACATGTGATGAGCCCAGACGAAATAGCCGATAAATGCAATAGCCAAACTTGAAAATGCAATTGCCTTGTATCCGAATATTGTTCTTTTCGAAAAAGTCGGAATTATTTCAGATACGGCACCCATCGCTGGCAAAATCATAATATAAACTGCCGGATGAGAATAAATCCAGAATAAATGCTGAAACAGAAGCGGGTCCCCTCCGAGTGCTGGGTCGAATATTCCTAAAGAAAATGCTCTTTCCACTATTACAAGTATTATCGTTATTCCTACGACAGGTGTTGCAATTACCTGTATCCATGCTGTTGAATAAATAGCCCAGACAAACAAGGGCATCTTGAAGAATGTCATTCCCGGGGCTCTCAGTCTGTGAACTGTTGTAACGAAATTCAATCCTGTAAGAATAGAAGAAAAACCCAATATGAAAGCGGCAAATAATGGAAGCGAAACATTTGTTCCTGTTCTTATGCTGTATGGCACATAAAATGTCCATCCGGTATCAATCGGTCCTCCCTGCAGGAAAAGTGAGACAATAGCAAACAATCCCCCGATAACATAAAGCCACCACGATAACAGATTGAGTCTCGGGAAAGCAACATCCCTCGCCCCGATTTGAAGAGGAAGCATAAAATTTCCGAATACAGCAGGTAAACCAGGAATAATAAATAAGAAAATCATTATTACACCATGAAGCGTAAAGAATGCATTATATGTCTGAGCATCCATAATGGTTTTCCCGGGTGTAAGCATTTCAAGCTTCATCATAAAACCAAGAGAAATCCCAACAAGCAGAAACGCCATCATTCCCATCATATACATTATACCTATCCGCTTGTGGTCTGTAGACAATATCCACTTGAATATTCCCTTGTGTTTGCTTTCTGCCTGCAGATAGCTTATATATGGCTTCGATTCTATATTTTCACTCATCTTTCCTACCTTGAGATTATTCCCTTTGGCGTCAGCACCAGAATTGTTGAAGGATGTATAAATTCGTTGGTACTGTCTTTCTGGAAATAAAATCCTACAGCATCAGTCAAAGTTCTGATGCATGTACTGTCCCCAACCAAGAAGAGCCATGAATCTTTTGGAATCCTTTTTTTCATTCCAGCAAGGTAGTTGTTTTTCCATTTATTTGCTGTAGCAGGATTTTCGTTTTGGTCAAAACTTATAGTTATAACACGGTATTCTTTTCCTGCTTCCATATCCATTTTATCAATTGTCTCACTCAAACCATTTAGCAAGGGTGTGCAAATATTAGGACAATGATAATACACGAGAGCAATCACAGTAGGTTTATCTATTAATGAACCAAGTGTCAGAGTATCTCCCGTTGAATTAACAAATTTTAAATCTAGCGGAATCTTTTTTCCTAACTGCTCATCGAGACCAACTGAAGGTTTATTTCCGAATTCTGCAGATGAATATGAAATAGCTGCAAAAAGGAAAATTATCAATACAGTAATATATCTGATTTTCATGATTTCTTTCAAGTCCTTAGTTAACTTTAATAGTTGCTGTTAAGTAATTATATAAAATTGTTAAATCGTCTTTTGACAAAAGTAGTACTTCTGCTTTGAATCCGCTTTGCCTGTTACCGTTAACAAAGTTCAGAAATTCATTAGTTCCAGTTCTCCATGTCTGTGACTTCAATAGTGAAGCGACAACTTTCTTTTTATTTACCGTTACTTTACTGAAAACACTATAACCGGTTTCAGATTTACCATTACTTATATTATCTACAATTTTTTTAACTATATCAGCGTCCGATTTTGATTCTTCATCCAATTTTACTACAGCCAAACTAACCGGAATCTGAGAAGGAACTTTTTTTCCCGCAGATAAACTATAGGTTTGGTCCATCTCCTTAATCTCAGTTTCAGTAGGTGCAGGTATTTCAGACGCAATAGTTCTTAAAAAATGTATAATGTCTAATCTTTCATCAACCGGGAGAAAATCATAAGAAGTCATCCCTGTTTTGGGAATACCTTCCTGCAGTGTTTTGAAAATTTGAGAAAAACTGTTCCCGTTTTTCCACCCTTCAGTCGTATGATAATTTCTCGGTTTGGGCTGCAATGCCATACCTCCGGGTCCATCCCCGTTGCCTTGTTCACCGTGGCAAACTGCACAGTTAGCCACATAAAGTTCTTTTCCTTTCTGAATCTGTTTGTCTCCGGGTTTCCTGATTGAACCTAAATCTATACCGGTCGACACTTCCCCTTTTATTGGTGTTAAATCTTCAACAACTGCAGAAGTATCCTTCAATGCCGGAGGTGTTTCATTTGTATGAATTATGTCTAACTTATGGATAAATGTGAGCCCAAGCAGAATAAAAACAGTAATAAAATACGGGTATACAATCCCGAACCACCTGATAGGTGTTTTAAGAACATCCCTGAAATTAATTTCTATTTCTTTATCTTTCATATCCTGCATTTGTTTTCCTTTATCAAATCAATATTACAAATGAAAATCTATGCTTCGTTTAAGTTTCGGGTCTCCTACAGGCAGAAGATTATTTCCTTTTGCCCTCATCGTGAAAACAAGTAATAATATGCCGATGCAAAGAAGCGGATAACCCAGCTCATACCAGCTGAAGGCAATTCCCGACTTACTGTAATTCGGCATAACAAGCCAGTATAAATCATAATAATGTGTAAATAATATCCATATTGCCGCAAGTTTTAATCTCTTCGGGTCTTTTTTAGATGGCTGTGAAAGGATTAAAATATAAGGCACAATAAATCTGAATACTATTAATCCGAGTGTTATATATTTCCAGCTGCCTTCCCACCTGTTCATAAACCAGAAAGTTTCTTCGGGCAGGTTAGCATACCAAATCAACATGAACTGGCTGAATGCAATGTAAGCCCAGAAGTTTGTGAATGCAAACATCAGGGCGCCGAGACTGTAATAGTGATCGCTCTTGATTTTAATTCCGAATAAATCGAGGTCTGCCATCCTTACAGCGGCAAAAGTCGTTGCAGCAAGTGCGGCAAGCAAGCTTCCCGAAAAATAGTAAACTCCGAAAATTGTCGAGAACCAGTGAGGTTCGAGACTCATTAACCAATCAATAGCTGCAATTGTTATTGTTACAGCAAACAACGGCATAAAAACAGCTCCAAATCTTGCATTTCTTTTTGTTAGCGCCTGGTCGAATGTACTGTCCTGCTTCTTTGAATTTCTTGTAAAAATAAAATAAAACAGCCACCATATTAAGAACATGAATGTCAGCCTTGCAAAAAAGAAGGTCGTATTCAGATATGGAGATTTATGTGAAAGTATTGCATCTTTTGCAACAGTATCAGTATGTGTCCAGTGAAATACACTGTTAATATTCAACAAAAACGGTATTGCAAGTATCGGTACAACAAAAATCACAGTACTCAAAAATTCCGTAATTCTTCTGAATACCACACTCCATACTGCACCTGCAAGGTATTCGAGTGCAATTAAAAATAAGGATAATAAACCTATGCTTAGTAAGAATGAAGAACCTATTATACTGTTGAAAGCTGTTCTTTCCGGATTTACTATGTATGAAATTACAACAATCAGCAAACCTAAAGCGGTAAATACCAGCCCTGCATTCCTTGCTTTCGAAGGAATTTCCCTTCTCTGATAATCTAATGTGAATTTCGTTTCGCTCATTTCAAGTCATCCTCCCTGGCATTGACAGCCCTTTGCAATGCTCTTACATACAAAATCACAGCCCATCTCTCATCCGCTGTCAATTGTTGTGCATAAGAAGGCATAATATTTTGACCTTCGGTAATAACTGCAAAAATTCTACCGTCACTCCAGTTCCTGACTTTATCGGAATGAAGGCTCGGTGGATTCGGAAACTGCCCGTTAAGCCTTGCATCTCCCTTAGCAAAATTCCCGTGGCAGGGACTGCAATATATATTGAATTTCTTTTTACCGATTGCTAATGTCTTTTCATCCGGATTAAACGGATTCACTAATTTTTCACCTGCAAGGTCAGGCTGACCTTTGAAAATATAAGGCATAGCACCTCTTGCAACTGTTCCCGGGACAGGATTTCTCATTCCGAATCCGTCAGCAAAGAACTTGCTGTGGCTCTGAGGTGTATCCTTTTCTTGAGTTACCATCCAATTGAACGGCGCCATATAAAGCATTTTGTTAAGAGTAAAATATGATGCACCGGAAATTATTAAAGCAGTCAATAATAAAAAGATAATGAATTTTGGTTCGAAAATTTTCGGCTTTTTACTTTTTTCTTCTTCATCAAAATAAATTTCACCAATCGTTTTAGCACCAAGCCTTTCAAAAAGTTTATTCACCCTGTCTTTTTCAAACAGGGAATCCCCTGCTTCGATGCTGATTCCGAATTTATCATTGGAAACACTCCTCATATAATCAGTATCATGAAGCGGGTGGCTCAAATTCGGTAGTCTGAAATAAAAGAATAACATTGTCAGGACTGTACCTATTGAAGCCAAAAGCACTGTCAGTTCAAAAGTTACCGGGATAAACGCTGGCAAGGCGAAGAAAGGTTTACCGCCAATAACAAGAGGATAATCTTTAGACATTGACCACCACATAAAGAATAAAGCCGTGATAGTGCCGGTTAATCCGAAGACGAGTGCGAAGTAACCAAGTTTAGAAGGATTCAGTTTCATTTTGATATCCAATCCATGAACCGGGTAAGGTGTGTTCACATCATACTTTGTATAACCTTCCCTCTGCACCGATTCAACTGCATTTACTATTTCATCAGGTGTATCAAATAAAGCTGTAATTGAATATAAATCTTTTCTCTCCATCATTTTTCATCTCCATGATGTGTTGGCTGTGCCCCTGTTATAACTCCTTTAACTTCTGCAATTGAAACAACAGGCATTGTCTTAATAAATATGAGAATCCACGTAAAGAAAAATCCGAAACTTCCTATTAATATTCCGGTATCATACAGTGTCGGAGTGTAAAATCCCCAGCTTGACGGCAGGTAATCTCGCGACAGTGATGTTACTATAATAACGAACCTTTCGAACCA
>JACRLY010000071.1 GCA_016219595.1 Ignavibacteriota bacterium
CCGACGGTAACAGGTTCTCATGAATTAGTATTGACTTATGACAACAGTGCAAACAGCGGAACAAAAACTACACTGAGAGGCATAGGAATAGTACCACAGACATTTACAGCAGACGTAGATTTTGGTTCGACAATAGTGCAGGATTTTAACAATCCGAATATCAGGCAGGTAAGGTTTACCAATAAACCACCGGTAGACTGGGCTTTTGGCGATACGGTAACAATCACCGATTTCAACATACTGCCGAACGGGACAGAAATAGCAACAGACCTGATAAGCTGGGGAACAGAAGGATTCCGTTATGATAAATCACAACTGGCATTCCCCATCAAACTGGCACAGGGTGAATTCATTGAATTCAATGCTCAGTTTGTTGCTGATAAAGTGCCGCAATCAATTGCAGCACTGGCATCTGTTAGTGATGCTGAAAATGAAGTAACATCTAATTGGACCGGTGTCGGTTCAATTCAGGGAATAAGAGTTACAACCGGACAGGTACAAACATGTATTTCCGACCCACAGGTTATCAGATGTCTTATTTTCAATACCGGTGATGACAATCTCACAGTCAACTCATTAAAAATTGAACCTCTGGATGCACCGAGCCAGGGACAGTTTGAATTTGTAAATCCTGCAGATACAATAAGCTTTGTATTGCAGCCAAATGTCAGCAAAACAGTTGATATCAGGTATAAAGCCATACCCGGGACACCCGTACAACCGATTGAAACACACCAGGCAAACCTGGTTGCATACAATTCATCATTGTTCAATCCGGTAGCAGTAAGTGAGACACCGTTGGTGGGTATCAGCGAACATCATGTGCTTAATTCAACATTAACTTTAAAAGAAACGAGAGTAACAATCGGGACTGTTGTTGATGCTACGATTGCATTAAATCCTCATGTTGGGGATGATATTGCAAGAGCTAATATAACATCGCTTGATTTTGTGATTAAGTACAAAGGAGATTTTCTGAAAGTCGAAGAACCAAGCATATCATTGAATGGCGGCTTATTGGAAAATAAATATTCAATTTCAAATCCGAAAATTAATGATGTGAGCGGAACAATCACATTTACATTATCAGGTACTGATATATTTAATTTCCCTAATGGTGGTAAATTACTAAGCTTCACTATAGGAACTTATTTACCAAAGAATGAGGATTCAACCTCCACGGTTACACATACAATAGCAACAAATGATGACTGTGTTGACATATTAACAAGCGGTTCAAGTTTGACTTTAGCTCCTACTTGCGTGTTTGACCTGAGGAAAGTTGTAATGACAAATACATCATACGGATTGCAGGGTATAAATCCGAATCCTGTAAGCAACAACAATGCAGAAATTGAATTTTCGGTTGGATTGAAAGGATATACTGAAATCAAGATATACAACTCGAATACCGAGCTTGTAGCAATGCCTGTCAAAGAAGAACTTGAAACAGGATTGTACAAGATAAATCTTGATGTATCGAACATGCCAAACGGAGTTTACTGGTATGAAATGACATCAGGTCCTTTCCATAGTATTGAAAAGATGGTGATAGCCAGGTAATAATAAAATTGTATCGGTTTTAATCTGATACATTTTGAAAACGGGGTTGAATTCAACCCCGTTTTTTTTTATTCAAAATAAAATCGTTACAAATTCCTCTACAAAAAAAATTTGAGGAATATGTATGAAATTAAAATTATACTATTATATATTTATCTTTTTGTGTTCATCATTATATGCTGAACAAGATTTTCAATTAATAAATGACATTAAAGTGAAAGATAAATTCAATTCTTTACTTGGCACATCAAATGAAGGAAAAGAATTTTGGCTTACTTTCAACCCTGTTCTTGAATCCTCCGGATTTGGAAACGGGCATAAAGTATATATATACTCACAGTATGATACAAAAGTTATTCTCGAAGTACCGGGAAAAGGTTACACACAACAATTATTTCTAAATCCAAATGAAGTAAAAGAATTTTCATTGCCTGCTTCTATTGGACAGTGTTACAGGAAAACCGCAAATCAGAGACCTTCTGATGAAGTATATTATCCCGGCAACGGTATTCATGTTTATTCGGATAAACCAATCATGGTTTATGCACTGACTGTATACAACCAGGGAAGTGACGGATATCTTGCAATGCCTGCCACTGCTTATGGGAAAAACTATGTCGTATCAACATGGAATGACGTATCAGACAATACTAATTTGTATTACCCGAATTATGTGGCTGTTATTGCTCCTTATGATTTCACAAATGTAACATTTACTTTGGGAGGCAATCCTGCTACTAAGACTTCCACAGGTCTAATTCCCGGGGGAGAACTTAAAAAGTCAATGTTTAAAGGCGATGTATTTTTAATCAGCAGTTTCGGGACTAAGTCGGATCTTTCAGGAAGCAGAATAAGTGCTACCAAACCGGTTGTTGTTGTGTCGAGTAACTATTATTCGAATTTAACTCAAAATTCGATTTTTTCAAGTGATTTGATTATGGATGTCGAACTTCCTGTGTTTACCTGGGATTATCAATACCTTATTACACCTGTCTTTAACAGGACACATTTACCGGTTTTAAGAGTTTATGCAAAAGAACCGAACACAATTGTGTATCGGGACGGTTTTCCGGTAGATACATTAACAATGAATACCTATATGGAAAAAGATGCGTATATAACAATTAACGATAATATATCACAGAATTTTCCTATTGTCATTTCCGGTGATAAACCGATTTATGTCAAACAATATAACAGAAGCCAGGATGATGACGGAGTTCCCGGTGATGCTTTTATGTTTTCAGTAATTCCTTTCAGCCAGCAACTCAAAGAATATACTTTCATTACTGCCGGAGTTACTAATACAGCATCCTTTGATAATTATTATCTTAATATTGCTTATGTGCCAAATGACAGCGGATTAATACCAATTGATTTTGAAATCGGCTTGGTTAATGGTGATTCTGTTAACTGGCAAACTTTAAGAAATTATGACCCTTCACCCGGTGTGCAATTTTCAATCCCTGTTAATGATAAATATTATTTTTCAAAAACTATAGGAATAAACGGGGAAGGGACGTATAAAATCAGGGCTAAACAAGATTTCCCGGCTTATATTTACGGTACTTCACCGAATCTGTCTTACGGTTATCCTGCAGGTCAAAATTATATCGACCTGGAAAAAAATGATACAAATTCACCGGTACCTCAATGGAAAATAGAATGTAACGGTTCGGTAAAGGATGCTTCCGTTGAAGAAATGCCTCGTACAAATCCGTCTAAACTACTCGAAGTGATGATTGACACACTTCAGACTTTTAATTACGAAATCACTATTGATAATTTTATTCCCGGAGAAAATAACAGGATAAAATGGAATGCTTTTGTTATTGATGAAACCAAAGATGCCAATGCGGTAATTACTTTCAGCGACAGGAGCGGAAATGATACAACAATAAACTTTAGTTATCATCCGGGACTTATTCAGATAAGCCCGAATCTGGATTTGGGAGAAGTTCCGGTTGGAATAACAGTTGATAAAGATTTTTGGGTAGTTAATAAGTCCTCACGGGATGAATTTAAGATAACTAAATCAATGTTGATGAACATTGATAATGAATATGAACTCTTACCTGCAAATTTACCGGTTATTATTCCTCCAATGGATTCTGCAAAATTTACTTTACGTTTTACTTCTAAGAATTGCGGAAAATCTCAGAATGTTGTTGAAATAGGCGATAGCTGTTTTATTGCATCGAATAGAAGTGTAACTGCTGTCAGCTATGGTTTGACTGCAAGACCCGACCTCGATTTCGGTAATATCCCTATTGGAATATTTTCAGAAAAAAATATTTATATATACAATGAAACCATTGACAATGCTAACCTCGATAGTCTTTCATTGAAATTCGGAGATAAAGGCTTTTCTATCGATAACAGGGACAACAGGAATGTAAATCCGCTGGATTCAATCAAAGCTATCATAAGGTTTTCACCTACGGAAACAGGTACTTTTATTGATTCTATAGGCATAGCTGATTCCTGTGGTTACCACCTCAGGCTTGAGTGTAAAGCCAATGCATTTAAAGTAAGTGTTCAGCCAAACCTCCTCTTCGACAAAATGTATCCTGGGAATGAAGAGGAAAAAGAGGTTTGGGTAGTCAATGAGTCTGATAAATATACATACATACTCGATACACTTGTTTTTAAAAATAATAACCAGGGATTTGAAATCAGGGGTATCAGTTTTCCCGATACAATAACTCCTACGGATGCGGCACATTTTTATGTAGTATTTATTGCAAGAGAACCGGGAATCTTTATGGATTCTATAGGTATTTCCGAATCAAATTTAATGTATTTCAATTCAGAGGTCAAAGCGGATGTTATTTCTTCCGTCGATGAATTACAAATGACTGAATATTGTTTTGATGATATTTGTATAGAATCAATAAATCCCAATCCTTCTGACGGTAATTGTGTTGATGTGATTTTAACAAAAAATATCGCAGGTTCTTTCCAACTGAATATATATAATGAAATCGGTTTTTCAGTAGTACATTCGATATATGAATTAAAACAACAAGGAAGATATTTGCTCAAACTTAATATCAGCAGCTTGCAATCTGGTATTTATTTTATAGAGTGTCAGGCAGGTAATATAAGCACTAGAGAAAAATTATTGATAAGTAAATAAAATTAATTGGCGATGTGTAAACAATATTATAAAGTATTTTTGTTCAAGGTGCTAATACTGGTGTTTTTAATGCCAATTGTCATGCTTGATATTTAATTTCCTATATTGGAACATGCCCTTGCTTGAAACCGGTGCAACAGAATGGGATAACTACTTTGAAAATGGGAGCTTTATGTCTATCTCTGCCGGTGTCGGTGTGATCTGGTGAGAATATTATATGTTTAATTTTTTTTTTATAGTTTATAAATAGTAACTAGTATAAAATAATTTTAACTCTTATAAGTTAATAAATTAAAATTAACTTTGTTGAGGCTGTCATGAGTACAAAACTTATTCATCGTTATTTAGCTATCAATATTTTTATTGTGATTATTGCAATAATCCTTTTTAGCTGCAAAGACAAACCAAATCCTGTTCAATCAGCTGATTCTCCGGAAATATATAAAATAACACCTGATTCAATAAATACCGGAAATAACTTATTGACAATTACCGGGAAAAATTTTGGTATTAAACAATACAAAGTAAATTTTAATGGAGATACTTCTAATATATTCAAGACCTGGACTGATACATTAATAACGCTTACAGTTCCCATAAGAGCCTTAAGCGGGAATGTTAGTGTAACCAATTCTTCCGGTACAAGTAATGGAGTTTATCTGAAAATTCTTAATGAAAACCAGGTCTATGTTATTTCAATTTCTCCAATCAATGTTTTACCAAATGATACTGTAACTGTAACCGGTATTCACTTTGGGAACACTCAGGGTAAAGTAGAAAGTAATAAAAATAAAGAGAAAATTGTTTTATGGACTGATACATTAGTTAAATTTATATATTCAGGATTGTCTGGTGAAAATATAATTATTTATAATAGTTTTAACTATTTTTATGGATTTTATTTAAAGGAAATTCGTAGTCCTCAAATTTCATTAATTGCACCTTCAAAATTTTCACCCGGTATGATAATTTCAATTTATGGACAAAATTTTGACAGCAGCAGAGCGGGTTCAACAGTAGAATTTAATGATTTAAAAGCTACTGACTATTTATATTGGGGAACAAATATGATAAAAGTACGTGTTCCTGATAATGTAACATCCGGCTTTCTGACAATACGTAAGCCGAGAATCTCCGGTAATAAAATCGAATATGAAATTCTTACTACACCTGTTATTGACAATATTACACCCCAATTGGCAAATATTGGGGATAAAATTATTATAAGGGGAAAAAATTTCGGTAATACCAGTTCCTCTGTCTTAATTAATTGGCGACCTTCTACAATTGTTACTTGGAGTGACAATTTAATTGAAGCACTAATACCTGATAGCTGTACATGCGGTGATGTATATGTTATTTCTTCTGACTCTGCTTTTTCAAATCCTTTTGAATACAAACTCAGCAGTTGTGCTTCGAGAGCAGAATTTAATAAATTAAATAGGGTACGTATTGAAAATGTCGGGGGCATAATTGATACTACTTATAAAATTATTAATGATACAATTAAAATATTTTATTATAAACCCGGGAGTGTAAGTCCTGATGATGGTTTCAATTGGACTATCGATATTTATTTAGTATTAAAATCAGGTTCTCTTAATTTGAAACATTTCCAGGTCGGATTTTCACGCTTTACCTCATGTTCTCAATTTACCTGTTATAATAGATATTTGATAGAGGGTATTGATATACCTTTAAATTCATTTTCTACATCAAAATTCACTTATATAATTGACAATCAATATCCTGAAAAATTTATAAGAGCTACAACTGAAAGTGGGGGAATCGACTTTGATCCGAAACAAGGTCAATATTTCTATATTACACATGGTGTATATAATCTAAATAATATGGCTCCAATTATTATAACATTTTATTAATAATTGGAATTTTAAAAATAATAATAAATAGCTTTTAATATCTTAAATAATCATTTATTCAAATTCACTTGCAAGTTTTTCTCCTGATTTTTCAGGAGAATTTATATTTTCTGTTAAATTCTTTCTTATTACATCTTTTCCATCAACAGATGCTGCCATACCTGCAAGATTCAATTCATTCCCGATGACAGTTCCCAGTGCCGCAATCGGTGTCTTGCAACCTCCACCGAGTGCTTTGAGGAATGCTCTTTCGGCTGTTACAGCAATTAGTGTTACTTCATGATTAATTGATTTTAAAATTTCTTCAGTGTAATAATCATTTTCTCTGATTTCGATTCCCAAAGCACCCTGTCCAACTGCAGGCAAAACAATATCAGTAGGAATAAATGATGAAATGTATTGTTCCAATCCCAATCTCTCCACTCCAGCCGCAGCAAGTACTAATCCGTCCCAATCCGATTTTAAAAACTTATCGATCCTTGTGTTGACATTCCCCCTTATATCTTCTATTTTCAGGTCAGGTCTGCAATGCAATAATTGTGCAGTTCTTCTCACTGCACCTGTTGCTATAATTGCATTTTTTTTCAAATCATTAATACCAATACCCGCTTTTCTTGCAATCAAAACATCTTCCGATCTATGTCTTTTAGGTACTGCACCTAGCTTCAATCCGTAGGGTAATTCGGTCTGTAAATCTTTTAAACTATGAACAGCTAAATCAATTGTTCCTCTCAATAATTCATTCTCTATTTCTTTTGTGAAAATTCCTTTATCATCGAATTTGTCTAATGACACATCAATAATTTCATCGCCCTTGGTACTTATATGCTTTATTTCAATTTCTAATTCAGGATGACATGCTAAAATCAATCCCTTGACATGTTCTGCCTGCCACAGAGCCAATTTGCTCGAACGAGTTCCAATAATCAGTTTTAGTTTCATTAATTAAATTAATACAAGCAATTATTTTTCAAATTGGAAAATTAATTTATTAAGAATAAATTCATAAATATTCTTTGCATAATTAAACGCATCATTAAATTCATCTTCATCAGGTTCCATTATGTCATCAGGATATCTGTATTCGACTGCATACGGTGTAAGGCTTTCGGCTGCATTCTCTAATTCTTTGATAGAATTATCCATTTTTGAAGCAAGATTGATGAGTGTCCTAAGGTCGTGTGTTTTACTGAATTCTATTTCGTGAAAAACCAAAAATCCTTTTAATGTTTTTTCTGCTGCCTGCTGACAATGATAAATTGCAGTATCAAGAACCGGATTATCTCCACTTGATAATTTTTCAGCAGAAGTCAAATCGTTCTTTGCTTTCCTGAACCAAAGTTTTGCAATCTCAATTTTCTCTTTGTTCATAAAGAACGATTCCTTCATTTAAAATTTTATTCTGTAAAGTTGCCTTGTTTGGTTTTCCCCAGGCATGAGAGCCAAAAAGATATATTTTTCTCGGTGAAAATTCTTTCACAAGATTTTCAGTAATTCCCGATAATATTTCTTTTGTTATGATTGACATATTCACATTTAATTTTATTATCTAAAATAATAAATAATTTATATTATTTTTCATATAAAAAATCCCATATCAAGTAGATATGGGTTTTAATAGTATTTAAAACAAATAAATAATAACAATTTATTTTTTAAATTTTAAAATTTAAATTTTTCCCTGGTATAAATCCCAGACAGGAAAACATAACTCATAATCATTCCAAATAATATCGCCGTGTTTAAGCATATAATTTTTGAATAACTCTTCATTCTGATATTTTCTTGTCATAGGATTCTTTGCATTTTTCAGAAAAATACCGAAATCTACATCTTTTTCTTTACCATCGGAAAATTTAAAATGTATAATATAATTTCCCTTGTACTCTGCTTTTTTTATCGAAATAACCATATCATATTCTCTTCGTTATTTTCTCAGAAATAATTTCTTTATTATAAACGAAAAAGTCTATCCATTTATTAATAATATCATCTCTGTAAACTTCGACAAATTTCTTGAATAAATTTAGATTCTTAATATCTAAAGGATTTTTGCCGGGTACCTTCTTAATTTTTATTTTATCAAATACTCCATTATTGAAAATTATTTCAGCTTTACTTTCTTTGTCTTGATATTTACAATGTACATGAATTGGTTCATGTTCATTAGAATAAAAAAGAATTACTAAACCCAGATATTCATATAATTTTGGCAAATATCATCTCCAGTCAATTTCCATAACAAAATGTTTATCAAAAATAATAAATTATTTTACCAATTTTAAAATAAAAAATCCCATATCATAACGATATAGGATTTAATTACAATTAATCTAAATATTATCTAATTCCTATTGAAGAACTCCTGCTTATTCTCTCTTCCATACATCTTCAAAAATGTCAATCCTAAAAACCTGTATGGCATGTGTGCAAATTTGGAAAAAGGCATATACCACAATAAGAAAAACACAAGTACAAGATGTATGAAGTAATTTGTGTATGCGAGCCACACTGTATTTGCATCTACCGACATTCTTATAAACACAGACAATATTCCCGTTATTCCCACTCCAAGGATGACACTAAGAAACAGCCAGTCGTTATATGTGTTTTTCCCTTCTCTTTCAAGTTGGTTCGTTCTCTTTAAAAACATTATTAATAAACCGATAATAAGGAACACTCCGCTGACCAATCCGAGGATTTTCACCGGATGCATCAATCCCATCGGATAGGGCAAATAAAATGAAACAGCAGTCAGAAAATCGAGATTGAATTTATGCCCATAATGATACACTTCGCCGACAACCACAAGCCCTGTCGCAATCATAGTTCCAATGAAACCGTAGAAAGCATACATGTGCCCGTAATGCCTGTTTGAATTAGTCGGGCATTTCTCGAATTTCTTATGACTAAGAAAATTCCAAAGGACTTCCCATGCAGATTTGATAAAGCTCTTAACAGGTTTTACCGATAAATTGTTTTTCATCTCTTTCCAATAACTAACAAGTCCTGCTCCGGCAAGAAAGAATATGAGAATATTACCGGGTATGAATAGCGCTTCAATCGAAAGCTTGTGAATAAAATCTTCATATTTTATTACACCCTCACGAACTGTGAATAAATTCATATCACCGCTGTGAGCAATTACATTTGTTATAATCACAAGCCCGGCGATTATGATTACAGGTATCAAAAATAAAACGAAAAGATATTTCGGTTCGCTCAATAATTTACCCATAAATTTGGGCTTAGAAAAATTCCTGTATATGTATGACCTGACTGCCCCCATCACATCAGCAGGGCGTGCCCCTCTCGGGCACATCTGGCTGCAATCCATACATCCGTGGCATAACCAGATATCAGGGTCAGCCATGAGTTTTTCTTTCAAACCCCAGCTTGCATTTATCATTTCCTTGCGTGGGAATGAATACTCCTTAGGCGAAAGTTCACAAGCTACCGAACATGTAGCACATTGGAAACATTTCTTCATTGTTTCGCCGCCATGCTTTTTCAAATGCCTGATAAATTCAATATCAGTTCCAATAACAGCTCTCTCGTCCACTTCACTATCCTTTATTTTATAATCAATTCTCTTTCACTTTTCTGTCTTCTATCTTCTGATTTCTATCTTCTATCTTCTATTTTCTGACTTCTGTCTTCTGTCTTCCATCTTCTATCTTCCATCTTCTATCTTCTGTCTTCCATCTTCTATCTTCTATTCCACGATAATGTATAATTGTGAATTATGAATTGTGAATTATTAATTAATCTTATTCATATAATCATCTCTCAGCTCAAGGCTCTTCTCACCGAATAAGCTGAACCTCAACCACTTAAATCCAAATTTCAATAATTCAACATCATCTTTTTTCATCTTTTCAATCTGTTCTTTACTGACATTAAACCTTTTCAGGAAAGTGCTTTCAAAGACAAATACCCTGAATCTGTCAATATCATAGCAAACCATATAAAACATCTCGAGCTTTACCGGTTCGATATATTTTCCCTTAACAAAATACTCATGCAGTGATATTTCTTTAAATAATTCTCCCAATTCATTATAATCTTTCACTCCCTGGTCTTTCATCCAGCTTTCAACAGACCAGTCTTTTCCATTTTCAAATCCCTTGCATACTTCTTCATTAATGAGGAAATAAAAATCAGCGTTTTTTTCCACATCATTTGGCATAGCCGCTCCAACGGGGAACATCCTGCATGACCATGGTCTGTCTTCGTAAACGGTACATCCGTTTTTATCAACAAAATGACAATTCAAATTTTCCGGAAGCATTTGCAGCATTACAATCGGATGTTTCAGGTTCTCATCAATCGGTAAGATTGTGTACTTGTCAAGAAATTCAGTAGATGTTATTCCTAATCTTTTTCGCAATCGTATTATGTCGTATGGAGTCAGAAAAATATTCACATCATTACAGCATTTGTTAAAACATGAAACTCCCGGATGGCAGCTGAAAGTGAATTTATCATTCTTTTGCATTCTTGGATATTCTTTCAGCACTTCATCTTTAAATTTGGAAATATTTTTCATATCAGGCACCCTCCTCCTCGTTAAATTTATTAACGACCCATCCTGTGTAATCCAGGGGAGACCTTATCGAAAGAGGACCGTCATCGCCGTGGAAAGTATTAAGTTTATACCTGTAGGATGCTTTAACATTATACTTCTCCAACATCCAGTCCCAGCCTTTTATATAGTAAGAACATTCGTTATTCATACAAACCATAAGATACTCTACTCCCCAATCATTTTCAGGAGGTAGAAGCACTTTATCGAGTTCACATCCGCAATATTTGCATTTCAATTTTTCCATTTTTTACCCTTTAAATTTTTTAACTCTATTTCCCCCTTTATTAAAGGGGGATTCAGGGGGATTATTAATTTACTCCCTTCAATATTTTCTTTTCATTATATATCAATTCTCAAAGAACATCTCTTTAATAATTAAAATTTGTTTTACGTATCGTTGCACATTCGAAGAGTTAAAAAATTTAATTGAAATGCAGTTTTTTCTGAATTTAAATCGAACTTTCCACTCTCCATTTTTCCTGCCCCGTTTCCCCTCCTTATTTTTAAGGAGGGGATTAAGGGAAGGATTATTAATTAGAATATATGTTGAATATCTCTTGTGAAGACATCCCACTTATCTGACTTGACATCATATTTCAGGTTCACAAACTTCTCCCAGTTTTTATCAATTTTTGGAGTGTCTGCCCTGTAATAATATCCGGGCCAGCGTGTTTCTTCGCGGAACAGAATTGTACGGATATGGGCTTCTGCCTGCCACATTCTCTGTACATTCTCCCAGCATCTCATCAGTTCATGCAGGTCTGAAGCGGCTAACTTTGCTGCATCTTCCTTTAGATAAGCTAATAACTTCATTCCTTTTTCGAGTAGGAATTTGTTAGTCTTAAATTGTGAAGATACTCCACCGGCGTATTCATCCATAATCTTTTGCAGACGGAACATAAATTGTTTCGGCTTAATATAATTAGGATTTACGTTCGGGTCGCTTGTCTCTTTACTGTGTGTAGCATAAATATCAACCGGCTTCAATATCATTTCTTTCAATGCATTAATTACGTTATTGTCGTAGTTGAGATTCGGTTTTTCTTTGACAATATAATCAATTGCAGCTTTGGCAGCTATTCTGCCTTCAGCGTGAGAACCGGATGAGAATTTATGACTTGATGCGCCCGATGCATCACCGGCACAAAACATACCTTTTACTGTTGCCATATTTGTATAGCCCCAGAAATAATCTTTCGGTGCCAAATCTTTTGGTCCACTTACCCATGCACCTGAAGCACCGGAATGCGAACCGATAAAATATGGCTCTGCCGCTGCTATTTCTGATGGTTCCTGTTCCGGGAATGTATTTGTGGATGCCCACAAAATTGCCTGTGAAATTGTCATATCGAGGAAGTCTTCCCAAGCTTCTTCTTCGAGTTCCTTCATTTTTTTCTTATAACCCTTCGGGTCGTCTTTGTATTGTTCTGCAATCTTCTGGATTGCTTCTTCTGTCTTCATGTATACCGGACCCAATCCGTCCATGACGTCCATCATGCCGAGCCAGTTACGAAGGTTTGCGGGAATAGGCTTTACTTTTCCGTAAGGTTCCCATTTTGTCAATTCATCTTTTCTTTCAGCCATGTACTCGCCTCCGCCGGCGCTGATTGCCCTTGACTTGAACAGTAAGAACCATGCTCCGACCGGTCCGTATGCATCCTTGAACCTAACCGGAATAAAGCGGACTTCCTGGCATGTCATTTCTGCACCTGCCTTGATTGTGAAGTAGGCGCTCGAACCTGAGTTCCATGGCGGATACCAGGCGCGTCCCAAGCCTTCGCCTGTTGACCTTGGCTTGAACACATGTACTGCTCCGCCCATTGCAACAAGGACTGCCTTTGCTTTGAATACATAAAATTTATTTTCACGTGTGCTGAATCCAACTGCACCGGAACATTTGTCCCCGTCCATTAATGGTTCGACTATGAATACTCTCTCATAAATGTTTTCGATTCCCAAAGCATTCTTTGCTGCTTCGGCAACCACTACTTTGTATGATTCACCGTTAATCATAAGCTGCCAGCGTCCCTCGTGAACATAATTACCTTCGGCATCCTTCCAAATCGGTAATCCCCATTTTTCGAACAGGTGCACTGTCGAGTCAACGTGGCGGGCTATCGAAGCTACCAAATCCTCACGCGTGATTCCCATTAAATCGTTACGTACGTAATCGACATAATCTTTCACAGTGTTTTTCCCTGTTCTCAGGTCAACATATTGATTGATGGCAGAGAGCCCCATTGCTACAGCTCCACTGCGGTCAACTGCCGCTTTGTCAACCAAAGTAACCTTCACATTATTTTTCTTTCCCCAGTAAGCCGCTTCTACTGCAGCACCTGTAGCAGCCATTCCTCCGCCGACTATAAGAAGGTCGGTATTGACTTCTACTGTTTCAAAATTTGCCATATTGTTTTCTCCTTTTCTATTTTCTTAATAATTGTTAATAAAAACTAACTTAACATAAACACAGCGGGTCCCTCTAAGGAAGCCGGCTCTGTAAATAGAACAGGGCTTGACAAATCATCTGTTCCTGTCGAATAACCTCCGTCCGGAACTGCTGAACCTTCTGCAGTGGTGCGGATTGGGAATTTGAATCTCTTCAGGTCTCCATTGCGGAATTTGATTGTCCACAATATCGAATCTGAACTTCTCATCGGTGTAACCTGCGCTCCGAGTGGCACGAAATCGGCATAACCGCGAACCTCTATCGCCTGTGTGGGACATATCTTTACACAATTGTAACATTCCCAGCACATTTCCGGCTCTGTGTTGTACGCCTTCATCAGGTCTTTGTTCAATACCATCAAGTCGTTGGGGCAAATATACTGGCAAGCTGTCTTGTCCAATGCCTTGCACCCGTCGCATTTTTCTACTAATACGAAACTTGGCATATAGTTTCTCCTTTTTTAAATTATAACAAAAAAAAAATTAAAAGAACTTTTAAAACATTTATTTAACAATTAATAATAATTTCTTTCCTTCCTTTGTGTATTTTGTGATAATTATTATATCAATCCCCTCAATCAATAATCCCTACGGGATAAGTGTGGCTGAGGTTTATAATCTGCTACAGATTTCTAATCGCTATGAGATAATAATTTTATTTAATTCAAAGAACAATTCCCATTTTTTTTTATTACTTAGAATCATCTTACTTTTCTTAGGGTACAGGAGATTCTTCGCTTCACTCAGAATGACATTTTCCACATTCCTCATTTCCAATTGTTAATTGTTAATTATGAATTGTGAATTGTGAATTATAAATTATCCTCCCGTTGCCGCTTTATGCAGCTTCACTTCAACCTTTTCATCTAACCCGGAATAATATTCTCTTAGTATTTCGAGAACTTCAGGTCTGCTGAACTCAGCCGGAACATCGAGTCCTTCCGATAATGATTTCCTCAACATCGTACCGCTTAATAACAACCTGTCATCTTTTCCATGCGGACAAGTTTTCATAGAAGCCATACCTCCGCATTTGTAGCACCAGAAAGTCCAGTCGATTTTTAACGGTTTGCAAAGTAATGCTCCGTCCCATAGTTCATCGAATATATCCTGTGCTTCGAATGGTCCGTAATAATTACCGACTCCTGCATGGTCTCTTCCGATAATCATATGTGTGCAGCCGTAATTCTGCCTGAATAGTGCATGGAGCAATGCTTCCCTCGGTCCCGCATAGCGCATGTCAAGCGGGTAACCGCCCTGCAATGCACTGTCCTTTACAAAATAAAACTCAACAAGTTTATCTATACATTTTACCCTGACATCGGCAGGAATATCACCCGCTTTAAGTTTTCCCACGAGCTGGTGTATATACAATCCATCGGATACTTCGAGCGCTATTTTTGCGAGATACTCATGCGAACGGTGCATGGGATTTCTCAATTGCAATGCGGCTATTGTCTTCCATCCTTTATCTTCGAATATTTTTCTCGACTCTGCTGGTCTCTGGTATACACCTTTGAACTGCACAGGGAATGGTCCTTCGGAAAGTACCTTCACGGGACCTGCAAGATTAATTTCTGCCTGGTCCATAACCATTTTCACACCCGGATGCTCAGGGTCTGTTGTCTTATATACATTCTTACATTCAAATTCCTTGTCAATTTTATATTTCTCTTCAACTTTCATTGTTGCCATGATTTCACCGTATTCTTCCGAATATAATGATATTTCATCGCCGATATTGAGTTTATCTGCTGTGGCTTTGTCCGTCGATAATGTAACCGGTATGGGCCAGAACAAACCTTTTTTACCCGGCATTTTCATATCGGAACATACACTCTTCCAATCTTCATAACCCATAAAACCTGTCAATGGGGTGAATCCGCCAATGCCTAACATAATCAAGTCGCCTGACTCGCGGCTCGATATATTGATTTTTGGAAGCGTCGAAGCTTTCTTTTTCTCGTCTTCCAATGCTTTGCCTTCCAACAATAGTATTATAAGTTCGGGACTGCCGTGTGGACTGATTAATTTTGCCATAATTACTCCTTTTTATTGATAAGTTGATTATTAATTATTCACTAAATATTATTCTCTCTATATTTTAATCTCTCTCGTGAGGTGCAATAATATAGCTATTTATATGCTTTATCAATTTGAAACCACTCTTTGTAATCCGATTGTGTGTGAAATTCGAAGTATTTCTCTTTACGTTTATGAATAATTAAGCCATTCACCTTGACAAGTAAGTATCCGTGCGGTATTCCGGTTTTGTAACACAGGGATTACAGATAGCAAATTATATTAGTGAATAGTTAATAATGAACAGTGAATAATTACGGGTTATTATTTTTTTTTACTCTCCTGTAACATTTTCCAATTATTTTTGTTATTACAGTAAATAATATGTAAATTTCCGGTAACTTTTATTAGTTTCATGAGTCATTATATATGTTATTAATACAAAATACAATTTAGTTTTAAGTTGGATAATTTGGTAGGGGCAATTCAAGAATTGCCCAAATGAATTAATTTCGCATCAGCGATTTGAGAAACGAAAATTACTTTATATAAAATAAATTTCTCAAAATAATGGATTCGATTATGAAAAAGCTTGCTTTTTTCTTGCTGACAACTCTTCTGTTTTCAATTCATCTAAATGCACAATGGAAAGTTTGCAACCATGGGGTTAGGATTGGTGAAGGTGTTTGTTTCATCTTGGACAGTAATAATTTATATTACTGCGCCAGGGATAAAGGAGTTTATTTATCAACAAATAATGGTGACAGCTGGATTGCAAAAAACAATGGATTTATTAATAACGGCGATGATTATTATATTAATTATATCATTCAATCATTAGCAATGAATGGTAACATATTAATTGCAGGAACATGGGTTAATGGAATATTTTTATCCACTGATAAGGGAAATAGTTGGATGCAAAAGTGTAATGGTTTACCATACGATCCAATTCAATCTATGTATGATGGAAATGTTAGCTCAATCGTATTTGATGGAGATAATATCTATGCCGGTACTGACTGGGGATTTTTTATATCTACGAATAATGGAGATAGTTGGACACAAAAAAATAATGGATTATTAGCAACAAGTATAACTTCTTTAGCAGTCAAAGAAAATAATATTTTTGCAGGGACAAGATATAGTGGAATATTTTTGTCAACAGATATTGGTAATAATTGGTCACCAAAAAATATAGCAATGGGACCCTATATTAGTCAAATAGTCATAGACGGTGATAATATTATAGCGTGTACCGGGGATGATGGGATATATATATCATCAGACAACGGCGTAAGCTGGACCAGAAAGTTTAGTTGGAATGTCATGGGAATAAATTCATTAATAATTTATAATGATATCTTTTTTGCCGCCAGAAGTGGAGTATCTTATTCTACAGACTATGGAGATACCTGGACTGATATAAGTGAAGGATTAACAGAATATGACATTGAAACAATAATAATCAAAGATGATTATATTTTTGCAGGAACCAATTCAGGTTTAATTTTCAGAGCCAAGCTTAGTGATTTAATTACTGATGTGAAAGAAGATGAACAAAATATTAATACGCTCATCACTCCTAATCCTGCTAACGATTTTCTAATAATAAATTCTCCCTATTCAATCGGAAAAGAAATCAGCATTTATGACATGCTGGGAACTAAATTAAAAACATTTATACCTGAAGGTTCAGGAACACGTATAAATGTCGGCTCCTTTTCAAATAGTATTTATCTAATTAAAATCGGAGAAATTATAAAGACTTTTGTAAAAGAATAGAATCCGGAAGATATTCTACACCTTAAAGTGTTCGGTATCTTTTAAATAAGAAATAAATTTAGGAGTGGAATTATGAAAAATTTAATTTTCATTTTGCTTGTATTCTTGTTATATACACACCTCAAAGCACAGTGGGAACCATGTAATAATGGTTTATATGACTTTAGCAATATCAGAGCATTAGCGGTAAGTGGTAATAATGTTTTTGCAGGTACAGGAGGTGCCGGGATTTTTCTTTCAACTGATAATGGAAAAAATTGGACTCAGAAAAATTATGGATTGAAAGAATTGAATATTTTATTCATGGCGGCTAATGGAAATAACATTTACGCATGCTTTTTTGGCGTTGAAATATATTTATCAACTGATAATGGAGATAACTGGAATTTAATTCACACCGAAGAATTTTCACTATCTATTATAACATCAATGACATTTAATGGAAATAATATTTTTGCCGGAACAGATAGAAGTGGAATTTTAAAATCCACCGATAATGGGAAAAGTTGGACATACAATAATAGTGGTTTATCGGATATACACATCTTATCATTGGAAACAAGTGGAAATGATATTTTTGCCGGTACATATAACGGAATATTTCGTTCTTCTGACAATGGCAGAAATTGGATTGAAAAATCATCAGGTTTAAATGACTCAACAATTAATTCATTGGCTATTAGCGGAAATAATATTTTTGCTGGCACCTATAAAGGTATATTTCTTTCCTCAGATAACGGAGATAATTGGATTGAAAAATCCTCTGGTTTATCTGATTCTAATATTATTTCAATTGTTGCAAGTGGAAAATATATTTTTGCGGCTTCCGATTCAGGATTTTATCAATCTTCTAACAATGGAGACAATTGGACTAAAATAATTACCGGAATTCCCAATGAAAGTTTAACTTCTTTTATTGCAAGCGGGGATAATATTTTTATCGGTACCTGGAGGAATGGGATTTTTCTTTCTACAGATAATGGTAATAGCTGGTCACGCCAAAATAATGGTTTAGCAAGTTTAAGTATTCATGTATTAACAACAAACAATAATAATATTTATGCCGGTACACAAGGGCTTGGGATATTTTCTTCCAGAGATAACGGCAATAGTTGGATTCAAAAAAACGATGGATTACCAAACAAATTCATTAATAATTTTATAAATAATGGGTATAATATTTTTACAGGAACTTCCAATGGAGTATTTTTATCCTCTAATAGTGGAAATACCTGGGTCCCAAAAAATTCAGATTCATCAGATTACCCGATTTATGATTTAACAAAAAGTGGAGATACTATTTTCGCAGCTGGTCCTCGAAAAATATTTTATTCCTCTAATAATTGTGATAATTGGACAACAATTAATTTCAACCAGCAAAATGAATCTATCAGCAATATAGCTGTTATTGGAAATAATATATTTGTTGGTACTTTAAATAGTTCATTTCTTTCTACAGATTTGGGAAAAAGTTGGAAGGTAGATATTCCTGGTTATAATGGAAATCAAAATGATGTTACTGCATTAGCAACTACAGGAGATACGATATATGCAGGTACTCTTTTTAAAGGATTATATATGTCTCCAAATAAAGGTGTTTATTGGTATTCCAAAAATAATGATTCAATTCCGTGGATCAGAGCTATTCTATTAAACGGAAATAATATTTTTTTAGCGACATCCAAAGGAGTGTTTATATCCACAAACAAAGGAGATAGTTGGATTCCAAAGAATGTTGGTTTACATAATTTGGATGTCGAATCCTTGACATTAAACGATGATTATATTTTTGCCGGTACTGACGGTAACGGAATGTACAGAATAAAATTGAGTGATTTACTTGACGATGTAATAGAAAATGAAATAGAAGATGCTATTGGAATTTCCATTTATCCAAATCCCGCAACTGATTTTCTTGAACTATCGATAGGTACCGGACTAATTCAAAGCAAACTCGAAATCTTCTCTGTCGAGGGAATTAAAATATTCGAATTTGAGACAATCAAAAGAATAGATGTCAGCCGGTTAAGTCCCGGTGTCTATTTTGTAAAAGTTGGCAGTAAGATTCAGAAGTTTGTTAAGATGTGAGAAACACTAGTTCCGTATCATGCATTGGGAGAGGGTAAGAAGATATAGAAAAGTAATTTAAATAAATATTTGAGGTGAAAAAATGAGAATTTTATTATTTATCGTTGCTTTGTTATTTGTACTGTTCACAAGCTATTCTCAAAATAGCTGGGTATTGCAAAAATCAGGAACAACAGGTTTTATTGAAAGTATTAGCTGTGTTGATAATCAAAATTGCTGGGCTATGGGAATAAGCGACTCATTTAATACAGTAATACTTCATACTACAAATGGTGGTGATACATGGGAAACACAATTTAATGAATTTGTTTACCCGTCTCAACATGATTTATATAATCCAGGTATATTGATTGATTTTTATGACTTAAATTATGGCTTTTTTGGCGGCAACTGGTACTCCTATATTACATCTGATGGAGGTAAAAACTGGATTAAGATACATATCAACTATGCTAATTCTTCAGTTGATGATTGTAAAGAAGTTCAATATGTGAATAATCATACAATTTTTGCTATAAGTGATGGAGGATCAGTTATAAAGTCAACGGATAGTGGAGATACATGGGAAGAGATTTTAAACGAAAGTATAATGTGGAATAGCTTGTTTTTCCTTGATTCACTGAATGGCTGGGTTACACCCGGACCTTCGGTATATTTCACATCAGACGGTGGTGAAAACTGGGTTGAAAGAAGAGATAATGATTTTGTCTGGGGATATGATATGGCATTTACTGATATTAATACCGGATGGTTGACAGGTGCAGTCGGACAAATGTATAATACGACAGATGGTGGTAATTCATGGAATGAATTTGTACTAGATCCTTCAGAACATTTTATTAAACAAGTTTTATTTACAGATAAAATGCATGGATGGGCATTAGTAGATCTTACGTCTCTTAATAAAAATTTCTTGTATAAAACAACGGATGGTGGCTTGAATTGGTCCCGAGATACAACATTTCCAAATGAATTTATTATAAACATTGAGTTCACGGATTCTTTGAATGGCTGGGCTGCTGGTATGAATGGACATATCTGGCATACAACAAGTGAACCGCCTGTTCCAATAACTAATGTTCAGGAATTACAGCAAATGATTAGTAATGATGACAAAGCAAATTATATTTTGATGAATGACATTGATGCTTCAGAAACGAAAAACTGGAAGGTCGGCGACCATGATGGTA
>JACRLY010000065.1:0-9080 GCA_016219595.1 Ignavibacteriota bacterium
CTTTTACAATTTCACCATAATTATTTAATGTCATTATTTTATCATTAATCCTTCCGAATAATAATTCTTTAAAAGAAGTACATATTGTAACAAAATAATTACCTGGTAAAGAATAATTATAATTTTGTAAACGAATTTGTTTTCGATGTCTAATCATTTAATTATTAATTCTTTTAGTAACTCGTTTCCAAAAACTGGACGAAAATGCCGGGTCAATATATTTTTCAAATTCAGTCCATTGAGGATAAAATTTCTGAAAATCTTCTGCTGACATCCGGGCATCTTTGGCAGGGTATATAATACCTCCTGAATCACGAACTATTTTGTCCAAATATTCAAGGAATTTCAATGTTCTGCTACTATTCATTCTGAAATCAATTGCCATCGTTACACCGGGCTTGGGAAATGATAACATACCGGGTGATTGGATATTGCCGAATGTTTTCAGAACAGTCAGAAAAGAGGACATACCGGATTTTGAAACCACTCGTAAAATATCTTTTACTGATTCCTTCTCATTACCAAATGGAACAACAAACTGGTACTGCAGGAATCCATTTTTTCCATAAGCTTTATTCCAATGTAATATTGCATCCAACGGATAGAAAAACGGGTCGAAATGTATTACCTTTTTTTCAATTTTATCGTTTTGTTTATTAAAATATAAAATATTAAATAGGCTTACCGTAAAAGGATTGATGAATGGTGCATCGAAAGGAAAATTCTTTAACTTTTGTTTTGGAAGTTTTGGTAATTCATAATCACTGGGATTTGCGTGATTCCCCCTGTTATATATACCTCTTCCCAGACTTCCATCGGTAGCAGTACAATCTACCCACGAAACTGTATAATCGAATTTCTTTTCAGATTCGTCATTAATATTAAAAAATTCATCGAGATTGAAAAACTTTTCGCTTTCCATCGCAAAAAAAGCACTGGGACAGGGTTTAAGTTGAATTTCTACCCATGTAATTAACCCGGTTAAACCCAGTCCTCCAATTGTAGCTTTGAATAATTCCGAATTTTCTTCAGGAGAACAAACTAATCTTTCACCGGATGAGCGAACAAGTTCAAATTTTCTTACATGGCACCCGAAAGTTCCCGCTTTATGATGATTTTTTCCATGAACATCATTAGCAACAGCACCAGCAACTGATATGAATTTTGTTCCTGGTGTTACAGACAAAAACCAACCACGAGGAACAGCAAAGTCAAGTATTGTAGCAAGTGTAACTCCAGCTTCACATCTGAAAATGCCCTTTTCTTCATCGAATAATAAGAATTTATTTAATCCTTTAGTATCAATCAGAATACCGTTATCATTCAAACAACTGTCGCCATAGCTCTTTCCCCAGGCATAAGGCAGGATTTTTTTTGAGAATTTACTTAAATCAGGTATATCATTTCGCCAATTAACATAAATAACATCAAAGGGATTATATTTCGGATATCTTCCCCATGACTCATAATTTCCAATTATCATAATGCCGCACCAATAGCCAATATTCCTACAATTGCTCCCACAACATAACTTACCCAGTCCTTACCTGTAAAGACCAGGGGGTCATCCTCCATCTTACCTCTGAATGCCAAAAGCCACATCCTCGATATCCAAAACAGCAGGCATAATACAACTAACCATAACAGTTCAGGTTTATGATATAGCGCAATAACTTCTTTACTGTTGACGTATAAAGCAAGAACCATTACCGAGATATAACCACTTGCGGGTCCCATGTTAGAAATCAGGTTCATATCTTCAACCAAATACCCTCTTCCTTTTGATTCATTTTTATTCAACTCTCTGATTACAAGTAGTTCGGTATATCGTTTTATAAATGCTAAACTTAGAAATAGGAAAATTGAGAATCCAAGAAGCCAGGGTGAAGCTGTAACATTAACAGCTGTGGCTCCTGCTACAAGTCTGAGAGTATAGAGGCATGCGAGTACAATTACATCAAATATCGGCTGTTTTTTAAGATAAAACGAATAAGTTGTAGTTAATACAAAATATATCAGTAAAAAATAAAAAAATTCAATCGGTAATAGAAAAATTGCTAATAAAATTCCACCTGCCATTAAAATTGGGGACATTAAAAAACCCAATTGTAATTTCAAATGACCGGATGCGAATGGTCGGTTTTTCTTTCTGGGATGAAGTCTGTCCGACTCAAGGTCTAATAAGTCATTGGTAACATAAACGGCAGAGGCAATAAGGCTAAAAGAAATAAATGCAAATACAGCATTTAATATCATATTCAAATCAGTTACCTTATGTGCCATTAATAAAGGGAAAAATATCAATATATTTTTTAACCATTGATAAACCCTGATTTCTTTTAATATTAATTTGAATTTACTTTTATCATGTTTGAATATTTTTATTATTTCAGTATTTCCAGAGACTTTTTTAATCATAGAACCTGATGGTTCAACCATAATTGCTTTATCGGCTTTATTCCATACTTCAAAATCAGCTTTACTATCGCCGATATAATCGAATCCTCTCTCTCCATATAACTCTACTAATTTGTCTCTTTTGCTTTTTGCCCTAAGATTATTTGAGTTTTCGCTTGATAGTACATTATTAAAAATACCAATTTCAGAAGCAACTGAATCTGCAATACCTTTAATTGATGCAGTTGCCAATATAATTTCCCTTCCATTTCTTTTCTCATTCACGAGGTATTCAATAACAGAATGGTTATAGGGATACGATTTGGGATTTGGTATTATTCTTTTTGCAATTTGTGATTTAAAGTAATATCTGCCTCTTATTATCCAGAAAGGGAATAGAATAAACAGTAAAGGATTCTTTTTTAAAGAAACAAGAATCGATTCCATTAGAGAATCAGTACGTATAATTGTCCCGTCAAGGTCAACGCAAAGTGGTTTTAATATATTTTCGTTAATATTTATCACTAGGTTTATGGTTCTTTTATAAACTACAAAATTAATAACTTATATGTTTTCTACTTTTAAAATCTTTTTTGTCGTATTATATATTTATCTTTATATTTATTTCGCAATATCTTTTTCAAATTTCATCAATGCCACACCAACTATTTGGTCCATATTATAATATTTATATTCAGCAAGCCGCCCTACAAAATATGTATTTTTCAACTTATCAATTTCTATTTTATACTTATTATACAATTCATTATTTAATTCATTTTGGATAGGGTAGTAAGGCTCATTTTTTCCGGGTATATATGCCTGAGGATACTCATAAGCAACTGTTGTTACATCAGAATTATGATTTAGGAAGTGCTTGAATTCAGTTATTCTTGTGTATTCCTTAGCATTAGGATAATTAACTTGTGCAACTTCCTGGAACCATTCTTTTTTAATTGTTTTAAAATCAAATTGTAGACTTCTATAAGGTAATTTACCGTAATTATAATCAAAAAATTCATCAATTGGTCCTGTATATATTAACTTATTAAATTTAATACTTGATGAATTACTTTTATAATCTGTATCAAGTGAAATGTCTATATTTTTGTTATTCAATATGTTATTAAATAATTCAGTGTATCCTTTTAACGGTATTCCCTGGTAATTATCCTGAAAATACCGGTTGTCATGGCTGATAAAAACAGGCACCCTGGAAGTAACAGAAAAATCAAGTTCGTCGGGTTTTAATCCCCATTGTTTTAATGTGTAACCATAAAAAATATTATCATAAATAAAATCTGCGATTTTCTTTAAATCAGCGTTTTTATTTTCAAGTAATTTGAGTATTGGAATTTTTAATCCATATCCGAATTTCTCAATCAATAATGATTCATATTTAATAGCAACCTTTTTTGGAAAAACCCGGTAGATTGAATTTATATTGAATGGAACAGGGACTTTTTTCCCTTCAATTACTGCTGAAACCGTATGTTCGTATGGTATCCATTCAGTGAAATTTGATAAATAGTCCCATACTTTTTTTAAATGAATTTCCTGCTATATGATTTCGCCTGTCAATAACCAATACTTTTTTATTCAACTGCGATGCAATTCTTTCTGCAAGAACACAACCTGCATAACCTGCACCTACTATGAGATAATCATAAATCATTTCACAAAATAGCTTTTGATTTCATTAAAAGTAACTGTTTTAAACAAAATATTAATTAATGCAAAAATAAGTACACTTAATATTCCGCTAAATACAGATTGCAATCCGTTGATATGAGCCAAATAACCAAGTCCACAGGAAATTACTGCAAATAAAGTAAATTTCAGTAATGGCAATAAATAGAATTTATTAATTGTCTTAAATAAATTGTATGTTAAAAATATTCCAACAATAACTTCACTGGAAATAGTGCCAATGGCAGCTCCCATAGGACCGTATTTGGGTATCAATATAATATTAAGAACAATACTTACAACGGCACCTGCAATAATTGAATACATCACTTCTTTCTCTTTATTCCATCCGTTTAATGGTACTGTACAAAATACATTATAATATACAAGTAGTGAAGTTATCATTAACATTCTTAATATTACAATCGAATCACTATATTTATTTCCAAAAGTAAATGTGATTACAAAATCAGAAAAAGTCAACGATGTTAATGTTAATATTGATGCAAATAGAAACATCAGCATTGAGAATTTTTTTATAATATTTATTCTTTCTTCAGTAGTGTAAGACCTGGAAATTGCAGGAAAAAAGGCATTTTGAATGATTACAGACGGAACGATTACTAAAAGTAAAATCTTATAAGCTGCATTATAAATACCCGTCTCATGTTCAGTTCTGAAAATTGAAAGCATGACAGTATTCATAGTATTCATAATAATTCCGGAAAATACAGAAAAACTAATCGGTAACGATGATTTCAATATAGGCTTTAAAAAATTCCAGTCAAATTCAAATTTGATTTTACCAAACATTTTGACATAAAGCAATAACATCCAGATCGAATTTAGTGTAGTTGAAATTACAGTAACAAGCATTGCTATAACGACGTCATTTTTACTATGAACAAGCAATACGACACCAATCAGGTTTAAAAGACTTGTTACAACCTGCCTGACTGCAATAAATTCCATTTTCTCGGTTCCCTGGTATATCCAATCAAGTAATATTGCATTGGCAAATAGGTTTATTCCTGCAATCCAAATTGTCTGTTTGACTAATAAAGGTTTATCCAGGAAATAAGTAACAATAAACAAAACAGCATAAGCCAGGAAAGCAATTACGGTTCTTGCAGTAATTATCGAATTAGCATATTTTGTTATATGTTCCTGGGATTTTGATATTTCCCTTGCACCGACTACATTGAACCCTAAGTTTACAAATAAAAGGAAATACACAAGTATAGCATTAGCAAAGCTGATTATTCCAAAACCTTCAGGTAAAATAACCCTGGCTAGATAAGCGGTAAATACAAAAACGATTCCTTTATTTGCCACTTCGGCAATAGTGAGGGAAAACATATTTTTTATAATCATTTTAGATGATTTCATCAAGTGAATTTCTCCCAGAAATCATCCCACCATTCTAATTTCAGTTCAGGAAAAACTGAATTTCTGTTTTCTGTTATTTCAAGGTAATTTAAATCTTCTCTGGTTAAATTATTATCATTTGATTTTTCAATTAACTCACATAATCTATTAAAATCCGAATGATGATAGGAAAATCTTTGTTCGGCGTAATCCCTTGCTGATTTTGTATGAATTAAAAATTGCCAGTCGGATGACTGAAGTAACAATAATTCCTTTAAAGCCTGCTTATAAATTCTAGTTTGATTTTCATTTAAATTCTCTATTGGAATTTTTTTCATTAATTCATGCAATCTTAATTCATCATTATATTCTGCTTCCCATGTCCATTTATTTTCGTCATTACACCAAACATCATGATTGTTATTTTCTCCCCAGGAACCTTCTGGGAGAGACATAACTTCACAAGGCTTAATCCTGTAAATTTGTTCGGAAGCCGTCGCTGTTTTAACGTAAGGTGAATGATGTAATCCTTTAATAACAGACTTAATGAATTCCGGACCTTCGAACCACCAATGACCGAATAATTCAGTATCAAATGGTGTGCATAATGTTCCGAATTTTCCGGATTGATTATTGAAATAATTTAAAGTGTTTTCGACATGATGAATAAAATGATTTGACTGCAAATCAATTTTGTCCTGAGTCCAACTGGGTTCGTATAAAGTCTTATACATCATATCTGCTTTATTATCGGTTACTCTCCAATATCGTATCATTGAAGGAAGATGCTTTTTATGAAAATCAAGATAATCGGACTGACCTGGATAACCGACTTCGCCACTCCAGACCTGCATAGATATATCCCTATGTCTTGTATATACAATCGAATTTCCAAAAGCAGTATTTTCGCTTGAACTTACATGGAAAGGTATTAAATGCATATCTTTATAATTAATATTCGATAATGATGCGGGCATAGATTTCAAGTCTATAAATTTTTCTTTATCAGCATCAATAAATATTCCTAATGGTTTTGCCCTGTCGGTGAGGTTCTGATCAGTAAAAAAATAATCTATACCGTTTCTTGAAAGGAATTGTTCAATTCCGGGTCTTAATCTTGACTGATGAAAAGGATTAACAGGAATCAATGATTTCCAATCGTAAGTTGGTCTGTAAGCACACTCAGGGAGCCATATTCCACGTGGTTTTCTTCCAAAATGTTTCTGGTAATTTTCAACAGCCAATTTGATTTGCAACGAAATACTTTTATCGAATCCGAGGAGAGGCAAATATCCGTGAGTTGCACCGCAAGTTACAATTTCAACAGCTCCATCATCCTGAAGCTTTTTAAATGCACCAATTATTGATGAATTATAATTATATATAAAATTGCTTTTTCTATCATCATACCACTTTTGCCAATACTTTGCAAGCCATATTTGGTGAGAATTGAATCCCAAGTCTGTGAAATTCTTTTCATCAATTTGAGCAGCTTCAATTTTCTCAGAGCAATATTTTTCAAATATCGGTTTAAAATCCTTATGTTCAAGCTGTTCACATAGAATAGGGGATATGTCTATAGTAACTTTTGGTAAAATATTTTCATCGAGAAGCTCATGAAATTTATTAAGCAAAGGGATATAACATTCCGCTACAGCTTCGCATAGCCAGTCAACTCCATGAGGAGATTGTCCGTGATGCAATACCCATGGAAGATGTGTATGTAAGGCAAGCAGATAATTACCCGAGTGCATAGCATCTCCATTGATTCACACTTCCCTCATAATAAAATTTTTATCCCTTTATTAATTTACTGTCGGGGCTCCCGGCATTCCGGGGAAAATGTTTTGATTTGCGTCGATTTTTATTTCTCCATATTGCATTTCAAATTTCTGCACATTTTCACCCAATGCTCTCAATAATAATTTAGCATGCTGAGGAGTCATTACAATCCTTGCATGTACTTTTGCTTTTGGGACACCAGGCAACACCCGTGTAAAATCAATAACAAATTCTGCCGGTGAGTGTGAAATAATTGCAAGATTAGAGTAAATTCCTTCTGCTTCCTTCTCACCCAGTTCAATGTTTATTTGTTGTTGAATCTGCTTATCCGGTTTTTTATCATTCATAATATCATCTTAAATTAACTTAATATTTTGTTCTAAATGTATTTTGTAATATACCTATTATTTATTTTGACCAGGTGTATATTTTTCCACTTCTTCTCTTGCCCTGTTCATTTTCTCGGATAATTTTAAATCTCCGTAAATTTTTAAGAGCTTCAGGTAGTAATCATATTTTTCTTCCAGAATTATTTCGGGTTCTAACTTTTCAAGTTCATCCAGCATTTTCTGGCAATCTGCTTTTTGTTCAGTAACGTTGTAAATATTAACCAATTCACTTAATATATAAAAGTCTTTAGAATATTCTTTGAATTTTCTTGCTTTTTGAAAGTTGTCCGCCGATTTATTTAAGAAAGGAATATATAACTCCGGTTTCTTTTTATATTTTGGGTCTTTATCGGCAGCTTCCTGTTGTTCTCTTTGCAATAATACTGCTTTGTTTTTGTAGGCTGCAGCCAGGTTTCTGACAGCCGAAGCAAAGTTTTGGTCAATTTGTACTGCTTTCTCAAACTGTTCAATAGATTCATTAAACTTTTGAGCCTCAAAGAGCATTTGACCATACTGTAATCGGTAGAATTTGTTGTTGGGATTTGTCTTGACAAGTTCTGCGCTCGATTTCAAAGCTTCATCAACTCCACCCTGGGACTTATAAACCATAATGAGAAATGTATTCGCATCAACATTATTCGGGTCTAATGACAGTAAACCTAAAGCATATTCAATTGACTTTTTGTATTCCTTCCTCTGAAAGTAAATCTGTGCAAGTTCAGCAAATGGACCAATTGAAATTATGTTTAAATCAGTTATATCGTTTTCAGACCAATTGGATGGTGGATTGTATGTCCATCCGTCAATGTTGAACAATCCTTTATTTTTCTCAATCGAAGTAACAATCAATTGCTTTCCGTCTATTTCAAAAAAGTCGTTTATTATTGAATCGGTCATTGGTGCATATCTAATACCCTTAGATTTCTCAGGCTTACCAATTGTTTTTAGCAGTTCATCCCTGCTCATATTTACGTAAAACTGTTTTTCCTTTGCAATTTTAATCTCTTTTTCAATCAATGATAAATAATAATTATAATTATTTATTATTTGAATAGTGTCTTGAATTGTTTCATACATCGAGCCTTTAATTCTTGTTAATTCGGCTTTTTCAGGGCGAACACTAATAGCAACATTCAATAAGTATAAAGCTGAATCCAGATTCTTTTTATCCCTGCCCTTACTATAAACGGAAAACATATCTATACATTTTTGGTATGAAGAAACCCATAACCTTCGTTCCATATCATACAGTTGGCTTTTTGCTTCTTTATCATCGATTTGCTTATTAGCCTGTTTGATTACATTTGCCTCTTCTTCATATTTCCCAAGTTCATTTTTGACTTGTGCTAGTAATACCCAGGCTTCTTTTTCCTTGGCATTTTTAGCAACAGCCGATTCGAGATTTATTTCTGCTTTCCTGAATTCCTTATTTTTAATAGCAAGTTTTGCTGTGGT
>JACRLY010000065.1:9091-17372 GCA_016219595.1 Ignavibacteriota bacterium
TTCAGGTGATGCACACTGAAAGCCTTCAGTAAGAATTACACCAATAATGAGGAAAAATAATAATGATATAAACTTTTTCAATTTCATACTCCTTAAATTCAATTTTTAAAATCTTACAAAATTATGAAATGCTGTCCCAGAGAACAAACATTATTAACCTTAATCAGAATCAATTTTTTAAAATAAAATCAGCATTTACTTAAGCTAAAAGTCAAATATTTTTTTAGATATTATTTGTTTCTCACAATTTCTTTAATTTTCTTATTCATTCTAGGGTCTAATACAACAATATAAAATTTTTCAGCATATTTATCTTTTTTCATGATTTGTTCTGATGGAACAGCAAGATAAGATATAATATCAGGATGTTTAATCAGATAATTTTTATATAACTTAATTCCTTCATTGAAATCCTTTGTGTACCCGATAACTTCTACATCAGATTTATTAACAAAAGCAATCGGTTTTGTAATAGAATACCCAAAGAAATAGTTGTCATTTACGTTATTTAAATTAACTCTTCCCGGTATAAATCCTTCAATTAATACCTTTGATAATCCTGTATTTCCAATTTCTATGGAAGCAGAATACGATAGATCTAATATCCTGTTGCCGATAAAAGGTCCACGGTCATTGATACGTACTAAAACAGATAATCCATTATCCACATTTGTAACTTTCAAAATAGAACCGAAAGGTAAATCCTTGTGAGCGGCTGTATATTCATACATATTAAACAATTCGCCGTTTGCTGTCTTTCTCAGGTGGAACTTTTTGCCATACCAGGAGGCTGTACCGATATTCATATAGAAATAATCTTCACCAAGCTTCAAATCACTCATATCGATAACATCGCGTTCATATAATGTTTTATTGACAACTTCATCAATTTTTATTGAATCCTGCTGATAGGAATAAAGATTTATTGCCGCCGTAAATAATGTAATACCAAGTAGATACTTGAGTAAGAATATATAATAGTTAGTACTGGAATTAGTATTTCCTTTAATACCTTTAAATATATAAAATGATAGTCTCAAAATTAATTTTTTAATTATTTCAAATATCCTAAATTATTAATTTTTTAATATAACAATATTAGTTCAAAAATGAAATTAAAACATTTTAATTAATTCAATTGATCGAATTTGATTATTGAAATAACTTAGAAATAAATTGAATAAATTAAAAAAGAAAGCCGGCTGTAAATCTGTAAATTCCAAAGTTCCAACTGTTTTTTCCAAAAAATCTTAAATTATAATTAAATTCTCCATAATACGAATCAGAAAAAAACATTGAAAACTCAAATCCTAAAGAAAAATAATCTTCCTGTAAAACTGTTTGATTAACTATTAAGGGAATAACATTTTTGAAGGAACTTAAACTCTGAACAACTTGACCTATGAATACTAACCTGGAATCCTTTTGTGTGCTGAGACCGGCTTCTAATTTTATTATAAACTGGTCAACCAACTCTTCATCACGAAAATTGTATAATAATGTAGATTCAAGTAAAAATTTATCACTTTTGAATCCGAAGCCTAATCCTGACAATATTTCAAAAGCACCATCACTTAAAAATGCCGATTTTGAAGTGTCAATTATTCCTCTTTTGAAACCGGGAGGTATCCTCGTTTCAAATATTAAAAATCCATAAGATTTCCTTGAAAATAATAAGTATTTGGCTCCTAATCCGACATATTCCATGTGCGTCAGATAATAATTTGCTCTATTGAATCTAACATAATAAGTAGTATCTAATTTGTATACCTCATTGAGTTCATTGAAGGTTAGAGGAATATCGCAATAAAGAATAATATTGTCGGAAGGTGAATATTCACAATTAAGTCCAATACTCTTTTTTGTAATTTCCATTGTATAATCTTTTACGGAATGAGAACCTTTTTCATCTGTTAAAAAATTTATTACTGTTTCATTAATATCATTATAACTCGATGCAGAAGAGGAACCACCATATAGTTTAATAAATAAGGAATTTGAATTTCTGAAGATTGTCTCAGCTTCTGTGGAATAAACAAAAAACAAAATAAAAATTATAAAACAAATATATTTGAATTTCATAATATAATATCAGTTATTAAACAATAATATCCAAAATTAACCATTTTTCAATTAAAAGGATATTTTTCAAATTGACTTTTAAATATATATAAAAACTTTTATCTTTTCTCCTGATATTTGTAACTAATTTTTTTTACATTTAAATATAAAGTATTGGAAACACAATTAAGCACAAGAAAAGAAAGAATTGGCTGGTATTTTTATGATTGGGCTAATTCTGTATTCTATACAACAGTTATTACTGTATTCCTGGGACCTTATTTAACTTCAATAACCAAGGCTGGAGCAGATGCACAAGGTTTTGTCCATATTTTAGGAGTACCTGTCCATTCCGGTTCTTTCTTTCCGTATACAATATCGGCATCAGCATTATTGCAGGTACTGATTTTACCATGGCTTGGTGCAGTTGCAGATTATACTCAAAAGAAAAAGTTTTTGCTCGGATTATTTGCCTACATCGGGGCATTCTCGACGATGGGCTTGTTTTTCCTGCACGGAAGCAACTATTTACTTGGGGCATTGCTTTTCATAATAGCAAACATCAGTTTTGGTGCTTCAGCAGTCATGTATAATGCATATCTGAATGAAATAGCCGAACCGAACCGTAGAGATGCCATATCATCGGTAGGTTGGGCATTCGGTTATCTCGGGGGTGGAGTATTATTAGCTCTTAATCTTGCTTTATATCTTAATTCTGCTAAATTGGGGTTAACATCAGAAATGGCAATCCGGCTCAATCTGGTTTCTGCAGGTATCTGGTGGGCTTTGTTTACTGTAATACCAATGATGACATTGAAAATCAGACATCCTGAAAAGATAAAACAAACAGGGGAGAAATTAATATCAATAGGTTTTAAAGAACTGTTGAAAGCAATTAAGGATTCATTAAAATACCCTAAAACATTAATATTTATTATAGCATATTTATTTTATAATGACGGTGTGCAATCTATAATTGCAATTTCAGCAGTCTTTGGTCAGGAAGAGCTGGGTTTGTCAATGTCAACCCTGACAACAGTAATCCTTATGGTACAGTTTATGGCATTTTTCGGTGCTTTGCTATTCAAATACCTAGCAAATGCAATCGGAACGAAACGTGCCTTATTAATTTCGCTTGTAATATGGACCGGAACTGTATTTTATGCTTTCCAGTATTTGCATTCAGAATCGGGATTTTATATTCTGGGAGGAGTAATAGCAATTGTACTTGGAGCGACCCAGGCACTCAGCCGTTCAATGTATTCCCATTTGATTCCAAAGAACAAGGAAGCTGAATATTTCAGCTTGTATGAAATCAGCGACAAAGGAACAAGTTGGATTGGTCCATTAGCGTTTGGACTGGCTTTACAATTCAGCGGCTCATACAGATGGGCAATTTTAACGTTGGCACTATTTTTCATTGTTGGATTTGTAATGTTATTGAGTTTGAAAATTAAAGAAGGGATTAAGGAAGTAGGGAATGAAGTGCCACAAAGAATCTGAACCACAGATTACACAGATTAATGGATTTCGCAAATTGTATAATTGGTAATTAATTGTAAATTAATGAATTAAATAATTTAGTTAAGAAATATTATTAAGAACTAAAATGATGCTTAATGGTTATAGTCCGTTAATGATTAAATCCAACAAATCTTAATAAAGACAGTTTTTATGAAAGTACAAGAGCATCTTGGAAAAATCTCATGGTCAATTGCTGACAAATTCCTATATATTTTATATGGGCTTGTCATGATTATCCAAATTAAATATATTGACCCTAAAGAATTTGGTTTATATGGACTTTTAATAAACCTGCATACCTGGATTTTTATAGTTGCTGATGCATATCTTACGAATCTTATTCAATTTGGGATGAATAAAGACAATGTAAGACTTGTAAATACATATTCAATTTTTGTTCATATTATTATTGCATTTGGAGCATCACTTGTTTTTTTTACAATTCAAACTCCTTTATCTAATGTTTTCAATGAGCCGAGAATAAAAGAAATTGCAAATTATCTTCCTTTACTTTGTCTTGTTTTTATTCCAAGAACTTTTTGCGTAAAACTGCTTTTGAGAGACCATAAAATGCAAAAACTATTTTGGGTAGATGTCGGATTTTTCGGGACAATGGCAATTCTGACTGTATATTATATTTACACATACCATTTGCTGAATTTTAATTTGATGCTTGTTATTTATTTTGCAGGCTCTATAATAAGCACATTAATTTCCATTCTGCTAACTTTGGGGAGTCTCGAATTTGGATTTTCAGGAGGAATAAAACTGAAAAAATTGTTATCATTTGGATTTCCCCTGATGTTGACAAGTGCTTTCAATGCTTTGCCTAAACAATTAGATATTTACATGGTTCAGTTTTTCTTTTCGACATCGGTTGTGGGTATTTATTATTCGGCAAAAACCCTTTTCCGCTTCTTCGAAGAAACAGCAAGTGCTGCGATATCACTTGTATATCCTGCCGCTGTCCGTGCATTAGAAAGTAAGAATTATAAGGGTCTTAACGATTTGATGACAAAAGCTACCTCTTTCGTTTTTATTAGTTTTCTGATAATAATCATTCCGCTTGAACTTGGTTTAAGTAAATTACTGATTGAGTGGTTCCTTCCGGTGAGATATCATCTTGCTGTTACTCATTTTAATGTTTTAATGATTGCTTCTATTGGTTTGCCTTTTGTTATATTATCTACTATCATCAATGCATCACAGAAACCATATACGGTTTTACTATATGTTATAATCTCTTTAGTTTTATCATTTATCACTTATTATTTTGTCGGATTAAGCGGCAATCAATATCTTATTCCTGTTGGTGTGATTGTGTATCTCATATCTCTTGGAATTTTATGTTTCATATATGTCAACAAGCAATATAATTTCAGGGTAAGTCAGATATTCAGGGCGGTAGGGGATAGTTATAATTATTTGAAGGGGAAGTAGTAATTATACAAATTATTCATTCATTTAAGAACAATAAAGAAACAAAATAAATAGATAAAAAATCTTATATTCTGTAACTTTTATAGCATCTCTTGTGTCTTTATAAAAAATCCGTTAAAAAAATTTTATAATTTTTATGGGGTTATTATGACAAGAATTATATTGATTGTAATTTGCTTTTATTTAACAACATCTTCTATATATTCTAAAGACCTATTTGAACGCATACTTTACAAATCCGAAACTTTAGGTTTAAATTGCGTTGATATATTAAATCCTCAGATTGCTCTGGCTGTTGGTGATTTCGGAGTAGTCAGATATACGAGAGATAGTTCCGAAACGTGGCAAAGTGTTATGCTTCCCGAGAAAATTAAACTTAATGCTGTTACTTTTATAGATTCTCAAAATGTTATTTGTGTTGGTAATGAAGGTATCATTTATCGAAGTTCTAACCAGGGTATTGATTGGTCGAATATATCGTCTAACACCGGAAAAGATTTAATGTCTGTAGAGTTTTATAATAATTTATTAGGAGTTATTACCGGTAAAGAAGGAATAATTTTAGTTACAAATGATGGTGGAATGAACTGGAAGCAAAAGGACAGTAAGACAAAGAATGATTTGCTTTCTGTTTCTTATGGTACAAAAGATACTGTATTTATTGCCGGTATATTTGCAACAATTATGAAATCTGTTGATGGTGGTAATAGTTGGGAATTGCTAAATTCTCCTGTAAGTACAACTTTTGAACACATCAAGGCATTTGGAAATAAAGTTTATGTTATGGGGGATTCAATTACCGTGCTGGTTTCAAACGATGGGGGTATTAACTGGAAAAAGCAATTAGTTGAAATTGATTTTGAAAATAAATATTATAAACCGAGAATTGCCGGTTTCTTTTTCTTTGATAGTCTTAATGCATTGATTAGAGTATCCGATATGTATGCTTTTTCACATTATGTTTATTTTACGACTGATGGAGGAGATTATTGGTGGTCTCAGGATTTGATTTATTCGGGAAATGCAGATATTCCGACAAATGATTATGATTTCTATTCCCGGGATTACGGAATAAGTGTTGGTGTAACTGGAGATATTTATTTTTTAAAAATTCTAAATGGCAAATTAGGTATAAGACAAATAACTGAAAATTTTACAGTAGGTTTTAGAAAAATTGCTGCAATTAATTCAAACTCTATTGCAGTAAGCTATACAGGAGGTTCACCATCAAGAATAATTATGTCATCCGATTCAGGTAATAAATGGAAAGAAACCTCACGTTTTGATACAATTGGACGGTCAAGAGGTGTTTCTTTGTATTCGGATTTTGCCTTTCCCGGGGCTAATACTTTAATTGTTGCTATGAATAATCAGCGTGACTCAATTTATAGAAACGGTGATACTACTTATTATTATACATTCTATTATGGATTTATTTTGAATTCAACTGATAATGGTAATAATTGGTCAGAATTTGTAATTCCTGATAGTAGCCAAGCTTTGAAAATTGATATGGCAAATGAGAATTACGGACTGTTACAGACAAACTACCTAAGATATATGCGCACTACCGATGGAGGAAGTAACTGGGAGAGGATGTCAATACCCGATACTACCATTTTCTATATAAGTAATATCTATTGTCCTAAGCCAAATTTACATATTCTTATTGGCACAATGCGGGATAAAACCAAAAAATTGTACATCAGCAACGATGCTGGAATTTCCTGGGATTCAATTATAACATTTCCATCGGATATATCTTCCCTTTTATTTTTGGATTCTAATAAAATGTTTGGTTTCGGTTCCCAAAAGTTTGAAAATACAAACAAATATCTTGACATAATAAAGGAATCTAATGACAATGGTCAAACTTGGGTTGATTTATTAACTGCAGATACTTCGTATATGAAAGGTTGCAGAATATATGACAAATTTGATGATTTCAATATAGCCGTAACAACCGGTGGACAATATTTTTATAAGACAAAAGATAGCGGAAAAAACTGGGAGAAAATTGATATTTCTTTGTTAGAAGACAATGAATCTATAATTGATTTGGCTTTTTTATCACCTAATGAGTTAATTTTAACTGGTACTTCGGGAACTATGCTCAGATACAAGGGAGGTATTTTATCAGTTGAATATAAACCTGAATTCTTGATGAATAGAATTGCTATGTTTCCAAATCCATTTGATAATTGTATTAATTTATTAATTAATTCAGAGCTCGATGCCTCTTGTAATATTGAGGTAATTGATTTAAAAGGGACAATTGTAATTCAAAAAGTAGAATCTGTAAGTAAAGGATTAAATTCTATCGGGTTTGAATTAAATGGACTCACAAATAGTTTATATCTATTGAAAATCAGTATTGGGGACAGGACTTTTATTGGAAAATTAATAAGAGAATAGGAGAATTATTTAATTATAGAATTAAGGAATTTTTTTCTAATCTTAATATCAAATTTCTTTGCTTGTTCCATCAATTCAACTCTTTGGGATTGTGTGAATAGGAATGATTGTTCTATTGCTTTAATGACATCTTCATCTGATTCGACAATAATGCCCTTGTCTCCGGCTACTTCAGGCAAACCACCTTTATTTGTAATAATAGGTACACAGCCGAAAACCATCGCCTCTGCGACTGATATTCCAAAAGATTCTTCTAATGAAAGTTGAACATAAGCAGATGCTTGGTTGTACAATGGTATTATTTCATCATAAAGTGATAAAAAGCCGGGAATGATTTTAAGATTTGGTAAATCAACACCTTCTTTTCGAGCAAGCTCCAATGCAGTATCTTGTAAACCTGCAATTACGAATTGTCTGTGAGGCATTTGTCTTGCTATTTTGATAAATTTGTCTGTTCCTTTTAATATGTATTCAATGTAATCATCTGCTCTCGATACGGTCAGGATAATATTTCTATCTTCTGCTTTTATATATGAACTCAGTTTTTCAACTTCAATCCCATTATATACTACGATAGATTTTTTAACTTTGCCTTTCATTCTGTCATTCAGGCATTTTTCTGCAAATTTAGATACAGGTAAAACAGTTGTAGCAAACCGAAATGAGTTTTTTGCACAGAACCAGCGTAAAGCCCTGGCTCTTGCTCCGTAGTTCAATTCAGGAATATAGCTTACATCGAATCCACCTGCAACTACATATACTTTTTTTCCGAGTATTCTTCCAAACAGGGTAGGGAATAAAGAGGCATAATCAGCAAACCAACAATAAACTGCTTGTACTT
>JACRLY010000065.1:17417-22751 GCA_016219595.1 Ignavibacteriota bacterium
AAAATTCTGAAAATCGACCTGAAAATAATTTTTAATAAATTAAATAATCCTTTGAATCCTCTTCCGATTTCAGAATTTTCTATTAATAATTTATGTTTTTCAGAAAGAATTGCAATGTCATTCTTTACGAATGTAGATTTTAATGGAGCAACAAAAAGTATTTTCATTTTAATAAATTATCAATTCTCAATAATCAATTAATAATATTATCTTTTTTTCTCTAATATTTTTAATTTATTTATTGCATCATAATTTGTGAATTTAAATTGAATCGGGGTAACAGAGACGTACCCTGCAAGTAAGGCAGCATCATCAGTTGCCAAATCCTTATCAATAACCTTATATTCTCCCGAGAACCAATAATAATCTCTACCGAATGGGTCAGTTCTTTTTTCATAATGGTCGTTCCATTGGGAATCACTTTGTCTCGTAATTTTCAAACCTTTGATTTTATCTTTTTGTAATGACGGTACATTTACATTCAATAAAGTTCCATCAGGCAATCCGGATTTTAGCACTTTAGTAGCAATTTTATAGGAAAATTCTGCAGCAACACTGCAATCTGCTTTCAAACTATAAGATGCGAGTGAAACTGCAATTGAAGGAATTCCAAGTAACATCCCTTCCGTGGCCGCAGAAACAGTTCCCGAATAAAGAATGTTAATCGAAGTATTTTGACCGTGATTAATACCTGATACCACAAGGTTTGGTTTTTCATTAAGAAGAGATGACATAGCGAGTTTAACACAATCACTCGGTGTACCATTAATGGCATAACCGAACATTTCGCCATTCCTATGGAAAGGAACAACCCTCAAGGGATCTGAAACAGTCAAAGCATGTCCCACAGCACTTTGTTGCCTGTCAGGGGCGACAACCACTACTTTCCCCAATCGTTTCATCGAATGGACCAAGGCAAAAATTCCCGGGGAATCAATCCCATCGTCATTTGTAACAAGAATTTTAATTTCTTTCTTTCTTTTCATTTTTACTTAGATAATATCTCTGATTTTCACAATCAAAATTATTTTAAGCGGTTAAAGCCAAAATTATGTATGTTAATTTACGCTTCTTTATTTTAAAAATAGGGACTATTCTATTTGATTTTTTTCGATTTCCTTCTTCCTATTTTCTCATTATCAATTGTCAATTATTAATTATAAATTATTTTTATAGCCGTGTAAAATCATTATATAAAATATAAGCCATAAAAATCATCAAAACTGCAAATCCAATTTGCTGAAATACAATTTTTACTTTCGGCGGAACTTCCCTTCTGATTATACCTTCTATAATAATAAACACAAGATGACCTCCATCGAGTGCGGGGAAGGGGAGTATGTTGATAATTGCAAGTGTAATTGATAAAACCGCCATGAATCTGATGAAATACGATAATCCTCGTTGTGCTGATTGAGTAGCACTTTTAGCAATCATAATTGGTCCACCAATCGATTGTTTGAGTGATACATTACCTTTGATAATCTGAACAACAGAACCTACAAATAAAACAACAGTATTATATGTCTCATCGGCTCCTACACTAATAGATTCAAATAAACCATAGTCAACATGTTTCACAGGTCCAAAATAATCCTGGTCAATTTGAACACCTATTATTCCTTTATCAGTTGGTTTAATTGAGTCTCCAAATATTTTTCCTTTCCTTGACCATTCTATGAAAAGACTACTATTTTTATGGCTTTTGACAATTCTGATAAATTGATTCCCTAAACAAATAGTTTCTCCGTTTATTTTAAGTATTGTATCTCCGGCTTGCATTCCTGCTTTTCCTGCTGGTTTAAGTGTTTCAACACCCATTATCAGAATTTTTGTACCGCTTGGATAAATGCCGAAGTGTTGTTGATTTGAAATTGTTTTAATAATCTTAGTTCCTTCAACTTTCAAAGAAACTTCGTTACCATTACGGAGTACTTTCACATTCTTATTATTTCCAAAGTCTTTTTCAGCCAAAAGTTGAAAGAATTGTTCCCAGTCACCGATAGATTTTCCATTTACTGAAACTATTTTATCACCCTGTTTAAAACCTATTGCAGCGGCAACCGATTTACTTTCAACATACCCTATGGTTGTTGTTTTGTTAAGTGATTTTCCATTGAATAGTGCAATAGCAGAAAAAAACAGTATTGCAAGAAGAGTGTTCATTATAACACCGGCACTAATTACAAATGCTTTTTGTAAAGTGGATTTTGAACGAAATTCCCATGGCTGAGGCTCTTGTTTAATGAAATCAGTATCCATGCTTTCATCAATCATACCGGAAATTTTAACATATCCGCCTATAGGAAGCAATGCAACCCTATAATCGGTATGTCCTCCTCCGTCCCAGTCTTTGGCTAATTTACCAAAACTGAATCCGGTAATTTTATTAAATCCGAAAAGCCTTGGTCCCATTCCAACTGAAAATACTTCCGCCCTCATTCCCGATAGTCTTGCAGCCATAAAATGACCGAATTCATGAATAACAACCAGGATGCTTATTACAAGCAGTAAGTAAAATACATCATTTAAAAATCCCATAATTCTTCTATATATTATTTATAATTTTCGTTAATTAAATTAGTTACAAACAGCCTTGTTTCTTTGTCTGTTTCTACGATTTCATTTAAAGTCGGTTGACCAATGTTATTTATTTTGTCAAGGGCATTTCCTATCAAATGTGCAATCTCAGGTAATGAAATTTTGTTTGACAGGAAAGCATGTACTGCTATTTCATTTGCCGCATTAAGAACCGCAGTTGCAGAACCACCTTTGTCAATTGCATCATAAGCAAGTTTAAGGCAGGGAAACCTGAAATAATCAGGCATTTCAAAAGTAAGAATTCCAATGTCAGACAAATCGAGCCTGGGAAAACTATAATTCAATCTTTTCGGATAACTCAATGAATATGCAATAGGTATCCTCATATCCGGCATTCCAAGCTGAGCTTTTACCGAACCATCCACAAATTGAACCAATGAATGAATGATACTTTGCGGATGGATTAATACCTCGATTTGATTGATAGGTAATCCAAATAACCAGTGTGCTTCGATTACTTCAAATCCCTTATTTATCATTGTAGCAGAATCAATTGTTATTTTATTACCCATTGCCCAGTTTGGATGTTCGAGTGCCTGTTCCACAGATAGAGATTCGAATTCTTCTTCCGGTGTTGTCCAGAAAGGTCCTCCGGATGCCGTTAGAATAATTTTTTCTACCGAATCAAGTGATTCGCCGATTAAACATTGAAGAACAGCACTATGTTCGCTGTCCACTGCAATTATAGGGACTTTTTTTTCTTTTGCAGCATTCATTATTAGCGACCCTGCACTTACCAATGTTTCTTTATTGGCTAATGCAACAGTGGTTGATGAGTTAATAGCTGAAAGTGTTGGCTGGACTCCGCTGAATCCTACAAGTGCGCTAACAACGAGGTCGTTTTTTTCAAAAGCTGCAGCTTCTAAAACACCTTCTTCACCACAAAGAATTTTACCTTTGAATTTAGTTTTATTTTTAAACTCATGATAATATTTTTCATCACTTATAGCTACACCATAAGGATTCAATTTTAATGCTTGTTCTTCCAGCTTGTCTATTTTCGAATTTGCTGTGATAAATCCTAATTCGTATTTTTCGGTTGAAGACTCAAGAACTTGTAAAGTTTGAATACCAATGGAACCTGTTGAACCAAGTATAGTCAATATTCTATTTGATGAAGACATTTTAATTAAGAAACTCCTGAGTTATATCTTTTTCCTGACGGACTGAATAGAACTTGAATTCATCAATTCTGATATGATTGCTTTGTTGTAATTTTATTTTTACGAAGTATTTTATCATCATTCTTGATAATTTCGAAATTGTACCGTCAGATAAAAATTCAGCAAGGTTAGGATGAACATGTAATATCAATCTGAATTCTCTCGAATTTGCTCTGAAATTTTTCAGCCATCTTTCTATAGCTGTTGACAGAACTCCTTTAGATATAACCTTACCGGTACCCTGGCACATTGGACAGCTTTCACTAAGTTTTTCAGTAATATTCAGATTGACCCTCTGCCTTGTAATTTGCATCAGATTCAATTGTGTCAGGGGATATGCTATTGTTTTAGCCCTGTCCTTGACAAGTTCTGTTCTCATTGCCCCATAAACTTTTTTCCGGAAGGGTAGTTTTCTCATATCAATAAAATCGACAAGAATAATACCGCCGATGTCTCTCAGTCTTACTTGTCTTGCTATTTCTTTTACTGCTTCCAGGTTAGTCTGGAGAGCATTCTTTTCCTGCTCTCTTTCGGAAATAGCCTTTCCGGAGTTTACATCTACGACAACCATGGCTTCAGCCTGGTCAATCACTATTGTTCCACCGTTGGGAAGTCGGACTTTTCTTTTATATGTTTGTTCTAATTGCTTTTCGATGCCAAAATGTTCAAAAATCGGTTTTGATTCATTGTACAACGAAATCTTTTCAGCATGTGCAGGTGATGCCCATTTAAGGTAATTATTAATATCTTTATAAAGTTTTTTAGAATCGATAACAACTTTTGTTACATCCTTGTTCATCAAATCGCGGATGACACTTGTGGCAATAGGTAAATCCTGGTAAAGTAACATCGGTTCCTTAGCTCTTTTTACCTTTAGCTCTATTTCATTCCAGATTTTTTCGAGGCTATCCCAGTCTTTCAATAATTCATGCTCGTTTATTTTTTGAGCTGCGGTTCTTATAATACATCCCTGACCGGCTGGTAATGAATTCCTTGCAAGTTGTCTTAACCTGCGTCTTTCTCTTAATGATGATATCTTTTTAGATAATCCTATTATATCATCGAATGGCATCAGTACAACATACCTTCCCGGAATACCGATTCTTGTGGTAACTTTAACTCCTTTTGAACTGTATGCTTCTCTTACAATTTGAACAATAATATTTTGTCCTTCTACAAGGTTTATTCTGAAATTACCTTTTTTACCCGGATTCTGTTTTAATTTATTTTCTTTTTGTTTTGATGGTTTTGGTTTCTTGGTTGATATAGCAATTTGTTTATTTCCATTTGAAGCTAATCTGGCAGCTTTTCTCTGTTTTGCTCTTTCATATAATTCTTCGTCTTCATCATCGGTAATAATATTTTCAAGTTTATCATCAATGTCAGAGAAGTGAAGAAAAGCATCCTGGTTTTGCCCAATATTAATAAATGCGGCATTAATACCTTCAACTATTTTAGTTACCCTTCCAAGAAAAATATTACCGATTGAGCGTTCTTTTTCAGGTAATTCAATGAAAAGCTCGGCAAGTCTGCCGTCCTCTGTGATAGCGATTCTTTCTTCATTGAGAGT
>JACRLY010000067.1:0-2141 GCA_016219595.1 Ignavibacteriota bacterium
CCATAGCAAATGTTCCTCCGGACACAGGATTAAGACTCCAGTATCTCGGCACGCTATGCAACGGATCCATTCGGTTACCTGAATTAGGTGAGTATGGAACTGGTGTAATATTAATTCCGTCAACTGCCCCGGATGTTCCCCCGGTGCCTATCATCGTTATAGCTGCCGGTGTGTAACTTGTTCCGTTGCCAATTTCATAAGTGTACGAACCTGCATCGGTTGGAATGACTTTCTGCAGATAGCCATCGACATATCCCGTACCGGTTCTATTCACATTTCCACCATTTTGTATTATAACTTTTCTATCCGCATTTCTTACATTAATTATCGATGGAGAAGATAAATTCATGGTATGCGAAACATAGACCTGGGCTGTCAGAGATGCAGTATTCTCAGTAACGTATATATACCCCCCGCCCGCCAAATCCAGATCGTAGTAATTGACACCATCCTGGTTTTCTAATGCAAGTGTATGGTTTGCGGCTCCATTAAATATAAAATTCTTTGTTAAAGGATTAGTTTTTGTATTATTTAATAGAACCATATCTCTGTCAAGTCTTATACTTCTACTGCCAAAATTTAATGTCCCGTTAATCAGTCTCAAATCTTCACTGATATTAAGATACGGATCCGGACTTCCTGCAGCATCATTGCTTAAGAAAATAGTATTTGTAGGTGCTATATTGTTTATCGTAAGAGAAATAATATTATTAGGCAATCCCCTTCCTGAAACCTGCCCGCCATTGATTCCATTATATATATACCGGCTGTTACCAAATGTTGGAATATTTGTCGATAAAATTGCTCCGGCAGTTCCATCGGCGGTAATTCCGCTGACGTGGTGCATTCCAAGCGATGTTGAATCATCCATTGCAAATGTATTAGTCCTGATTGAGCCAAATTGCCCCTGCACATAAAGTGCCCCGGGATTTCCGTCATTCTTTTCAAGGTATAATATTCTTACATCAGGAGCATATGTTTCAGGTACAGTTATAGTCCTGCTGTTACCGATATGAACAATATCACTGACACCCGGCACAAGTGCTACAGGTGTTACCTTTGTTGTATAGCTATCCAATGACCAAATTGCCGTGTTTGTCCCATCCCAAGTACCATCACTATAGCTCCAGTAAACATAACCGGAAGGTTCACCTGCGACAAAATCCCCGTATTCTGTATTATTTGCCGATGTTACATAAGTTGCAGTTCTTGCAGTTGTACTTGTCTTTTTCCAGATACCGACTGCAGGTAATGCAGGTGTATATAAATGGTGTTCGTAATATGTTGTTGGACCTGCGACAGGATCGGCAGGTAAATAAGTTGTTGTCAGAGTATAAGTCCTGTTTGCTCCCAGGTCAAATCCGTTATTCGATATAGTCCAGAATCTGTGTACATAATTAGTCAATTTGACAGGCGGGTCAGCTATCGCCGAATGGTCTGCAAGAGAAGTTATTGCTCCGACAAGTCCTGCTGTGCCACCAACCCCGACTGATTCGAATGTAACAGGTCTGTATTCGGAATTCAATGTAGCGCCTATCGGGAAATTTAAACTTTTTGCCCCGACAGGAAAATACCTGTAAAGCAATCCGTCAACATGTCCTAATCCATTCCTGTTGACCTGTGGGTCAGTTCCTATAATATCGGAATTTAATTCTACATACTTATTATTTGTTCTTGCATTTATATTTACATTATTTGAATTAGGAAATTCTAAAGAATTTCTGATTAATATATTAGAATTTGCCGTATTACCCAGAAATAGTTCACCGGCAGGTTTATCAACTTTCATTCGATACAATTTCAATCCGCCTGCTTCATTATTTGTTATTGTCTGGCTGTTCGACTGATTAAACACAAGCATCCATGGGTCTGATTGCGTACCGCCCGGGTCAAAATAAAATCCATTATTAAGGATATTCCCACTTATTTCAACTGTATTGGTATTCAAACTGAAAGTATGACTATTATCAATTGTCAGGTTATTTTTTATTACAAATACTTGTTCGGCAATATTTGTTTTAACGCCGCTTCTTGTGGCATGAACATCCCACACCGGCATATTGCCTCCTAATTTGATTGGTTCGGTAGGAGTAGCAACAGGCATCGTTGGGTGTCCTGTCTGAAGTGTACCGGAAACCATG
>JACRLY010000067.1:2172-5216 GCA_016219595.1 Ignavibacteriota bacterium
GTTCCCGATGCTATATCAATTATTCCACCCGACATAGAGAATGTGGATGAAGTTTTACTAATATCAAATCCTGTTAATGTGGCATCACTATTTCCATAAGTCATCACAGTGAATGTGCCTGAATTCAAACTGAAATAAATTCTGTCATTTGCACCGGACCTTGTGAAACATCCTGCAACATTAACTACACCACCGTTCTGATTGTATACTGTTCCCGTATTATAAAGGAAATATTCATCTGCAGCATTGCCCACATTGAGATTACCACCGTTAATGTCAAATCTTGTATTTACATTTGTAACTAAATCGTCCGATGTGGATACCGCTCCATTTAATATATTCAATCCCGTATATGGCTGCATATTCACTACATTATTACCACCAGACAGCCATAGATTTCCTGTTTGAATATTGGTCAAGATTCCTTTATTCAGGTGGAATAAATATTCAGGCACACTCCCGGATTGTGCTGCAAATGAATTTGAAGCTATAAGAAGTGTATCGGAAAATCCATTCACTTTATCCAGGACTACCGGTCCCATAGGGGCCCAATTGCCTTCCCCGCTTATCGTTGAGGAAGACGAAGTTATAGTCGTACTCGACGGGCTTGTAAATCTTAATACCGCATAATTATTCGGGTCAGTGAATAAATCTACCGCATTGGCTACGGTCGAAATATTACTAATGTTTTTATAAATTGATAAAGTGTCGAAATTAGTACCGGCAGTTGCAGCCTTGATTTCTCCATCGGTTTGTACTCCAATGTTACTGTATATTGTCAGTGTTTTATTTGAAGGTGCATTCCCGAATTGAAGAACTCCAGACAATGCACTTGCTGTATTAGAAGAACCGCCTATTTGCAGAGAATCTATCAAATCAGCCGTTATATTATACGTTAATGTGTGACCATCGATTACCACAGTATCCCGATTATAAATTTGACCCGGGTAATATGCCGAAGGGACTCCGGTGTGATTTTCATTAGACCAATTTGAACCCACACTCCAATTTCCGGTATTCCTGCTCCAGAAAATTCTTCCAGTAAAAAATCCTGAGGCTTCACCGGCTGTCCAATCGCCATCGTAATACAATGAATTAGTAATCGATATCGGTGAAGGATTTGCCGTGGGATTTGTTCCTAAATTAATTTCCCAAAAATTTGTAGGTTTATACAATCCCGGAATATATAGAGACTGATTACCGTTCACATCAGCCGCAACATAAGTGAAACTCAGTGAATTCGCCGTAACATTAGAAATACCGTTTGTAGTCACATTCCAATATTTACCTAATATATTATCTGACATCCTGTTAGGATGGAGACCAGCTTTCAGTTTTAATGCTACTGAAGGATTTACAGTATATGTACCTGTTATACTAATGCTTGCAGGATTATAGGTTGAACTGACACCTACAGGAAAGAAATATGATTTAGCTCCACCTGAACCAGTATATTGTTTTATTATACTTCCAATCGTAGATGAACCTTCCGATAATATCATTCTTGTACCGCTGAAAGAACCGGTTCCCGGACTAATAGCCAGAGCAGAAGGTCCGAAAATCAAATCATAATTTATAGGTCTCAGGTAATTGTCCTTATTGAATGTCAACTGATTATTTACTGTCGTGCTGCGTTGCAATTGAACTGTACCGCTTGGTTTATCGAGTGTGATATTATAAAAAGATGTTGAACTGCTCCCTTTTATATTTTGAGTAAGTGTACTGTCAAAAGTAAGTGTACCCTGAACACCTCCGCCAAAAGCATTCTGATTATTATTATTTATAAATTCACCTTGCAACCTAAGCGACTGTGTATTTGCATTAAAAGTACCGCTTGTCAATAAAATCGAATCTTTAACTATTTCTCCAATAGTTTGAGTAACAGTTGAACTTGAATTTATAGTATTAACTGAAACTGATGCAATTCTTGTTGGAATAGCATCACCGGTATTTTGTGTGAATGTATTCAAAAATCCATTATTTACAATATTGATTGTGTAATCCTGCACCTCACCGGCATCTGCCCTGTCGATACATGGGTCAAGAGTTGCATTGCTATTTCTGGCAGCCAGCCTCATCATTGTCGTGCCTGCAACTGTATTTGCAGGGACTGTAAAAGTAATATCGGCTGCATAAGCACTATCGCCATTAAATTGCCTGCCGGCAGCACTCGGATATCTTTCAGCTGCAATATTTTCCAAATCTCCATCAAAATCCTGGTCGAACCAGAACATTCCGTAATAAGAACCCGGTGAACCTGTATTTGCTATGACTACCCTCATTGTATATTGAGAACCTGCAGTAAGAGTTATACATTTATCGGGAAAATGTCTCCATGCATTAAGACTTTGACGATTATCGAAATGTTCAAAAATCGGTATCCCAAATGAGGCTCCCGGGGAAACCCTTACACTTGCAATATAACCTGAACCCGAATTAAATCCAGTACCCTGGCAATACCTGAAGTCAAGATTAGTATATGTTTCACTAATCCTTCCTTTTGCGGTAAACTCGTAATTACCGGTTATATGTCCATTATAATTAAAATTACGGGAAATAGTAGCTCCACTGTATTCCCTCTGCAAATTCCCCCTTCCTGTATTAGAATGGAAGCCGTCTTCTGCGCCTGTTTCGACAATACCACTGTCTTTAAGTTCAAAAACACTTGCCCTGATAACATTTGTTCCTAAAACTAATTTTCCTCTACCTCCTGAAGTGGTTTCTACAGTTACCGAACCCAGCCTTTGTTCATGAAATTCAGGATTTCCCGTCACACTTGGCCATCCGTTTCCTATATTCGCATCAAGTGTAACAATATGCCCGTCGCCTATCATTGCAATATCGAGCCTCCTCATCGGGTATTTACCAACCTGGGTTATTCCGTCCAAAAATGTTCCATTATTTACTGCACTTGTATAATTAACTGTAGACCATGTATTCGAATCAGTCCAATTCCCGTTTTGCCTGCTGTAATAATAAGTGATACCTGGACCTTGCTGTGCCAAAACCCAGTCACCATTGAGAATCCTGTTATTGACCGGTAA
>JACRLY010000068.1 GCA_016219595.1 Ignavibacteriota bacterium
ATTGAGAGCAGCCATTACACGTTTCATTGATGTAGAAAAAGACCCTGAATATGGAACAGAAAAGAAAATTACCGAAACTCAGAGAGCAATCGATGAAGCTATGAATCTTGAAACTCCATTGCTTGAAAAAAATCTTGTAATATTATCGACTGTAGCTTCAATATCGACTATGGTTGGTCTCTTGGGTACAACAATCGGTATGATTAGAGCATTCCAGGCACTTGCAATGAGCGGAACCGTATCAGCTATTCAGTTGTCTATCGGTATATCAGAGGCATTGTATAATACTGCCGGAGGTTTGATAGGTGCAGTTCTGTCAATCGTAGCATATAACTTCTTTACAACAAAAGTTGATAATTTCGTTTATATGATAGACGAGGCAATATTGAGTGTCACTCAGATATTTACTGTCAGAGTTAAATCATAACAATTGTTATTTGACAATTGATAATTGATAATTAAATTGAAAAAACAAGGAGAAGCTTGTGCCAAAAGTTAAAAAGAAAAGGTTGAGTTTTGTTATAGATATGACACCATTGGTGGATATTACTTTCCTCCTGTTAACCTTTTTTATGTTTACTGCAAAGTTCAAAACCGAAGCGGAAAGCCAGCAGAAGTTTTTTATACAAAGACCTAAAGTTACAGCCGATACTTCAAAAATTCCCGAAAGAAATCTTGCAATAGTAAAAATTGCAATCAGGGATACAGTTGACGGAGTTGTGGTTAATGATACAACATACAATTATGAACTCATTAACGAAACAGACAGGCAACAGGTTTGGGCTTCATTAGAAGGTCTACCTGATAAATTTAAAGTAAAGCCTATGCTGGAAAATATAAGTCTTGATTTACTCAATACAGTAATAAGAAATACCAGGATCACAAACCCTAAAACTGTTTTTGCTATCGATGCAGACAGAAGAATCAGGTATAAATGGGTTTGGGATGCAATGGAAGTCATGAGAAAAAACCGGGCTACAATATTTAATTATGTTACAGAAAAGAAATCCGGGTTTTAAATAGTGAAAAGTGATATTTTTTTAGTTCATTATTTAAAAAAAAATTAAACGATATGTAACTTTTTTAGTGTTTGAATTGTCTAAAATATAAGAATAAAAAATAGGAGATATTTATGAGTGGAGCAAGTGGTGGTTTAAGTGCTCCTGAAAGAATAAAAAGGGGCAAACACAGCAAGAGGAAAAAGAGGAAAAGAATTGGCTTTGCTCTCGATATGACTCCTCTTGTGGACATTACATTTCTACTTCTGACTTTTTTTATGTTCACAACTACAATGGCTGCTCCTCAGGCTATGGAAATGTCAATTCCTCCTGAATCAGTTCCGATTGAGGTTAAGGAAAATGAACTGATGACTTTAAGACTCAGAACAGATGGTAAATTGTTCTGGAATATGGCTAATGATGAGCCAAAACCTGTTGCAATCAAAGATTTGAGGAAAATTGCAGAAGTAGAAAATTTAAGACCTGAAGTTCAAAACAAACTCATTACAGTATTAAAAGTATCGGAAGATGCAAAATATGGCGATATGATAAATGTATTGGATGAATTGAACCTTGCAGAAATGAAAATAAGCGATGTAATTACACAGAAAAAAGATGATAAAGGTAATCCTGAGAAGAGAAAAAGAAAATTCACATTGGCTCCTTTGGATACCGCAGATTTAAGATTAATTAAAGGGCTATGATATGGCGTCAAGAATAGCAATCGTAATGCCTGCTCCTTCTACCTACGGGGCAATTGAACTGAAGGAGATTATCAGGAAATATACATGGAAAGCATTTTTTGTTACAGTGGCAAGTATAATAATTTTATTGTTGCTTTATTTTGCTTCGGTAAAAATATCGGAGGCTACTGCAAATAAATTCAAGATGGCACCGATGGTTAAAATTGATATAACTGATTTACCACCGCCACCTTCTGAAACAGAAGATGTTCCGCCTCCTCCAGCTGAACAGATTATTAACACCGGACCTGCTTCTAGAGCCGGTACGCCAGTTCCTGTCCCGGAAACTGAAATAACAGCGGATTTGAAGGAATTTGCAAGTATGGAAGAATTGGGACGTGCTTCATCAATAGGAGGTGAAGGTGTTGACCTCGGTGGTTTTGCTTCGAATATTGATGTTGACAGAAAAGTAAATGTCGACGTTAGGGAAACAGAAGGAGACCCATGGGAATTCGTTGCAGTTGAAAAAGAACCATATATTGACCTGGCGGAACTTCAGAGAAAAATTGTATATCCTGAAATGGCACGCAGGGCAGGTGTTGAAGGTAAAGTAACTGTTAGGGTTTATGTGAACAAAGACGGCAGACCATCAAAAACAATAATTGAAGCAAGTGATAACGAATTGTTGAACGATGCTGCAAGAAGTGCTATTATGAAATCGGTATTCACTCCAGCAATTCAGAATGGAAGCCCTGTGGCATTATGGGTAAGTATACCAATCAATTTCAGATTGAGATAACTGATTTGGAGTGCTGATAGAAATATTAAATTTAAATAATATAGGAGAAGCGAAGAAGAAATGAGATTATTGATAAATATTTGTTCTTCGCTTTTTTATTCAAAGAGTAAGTGAATTATATGTTCTCTAAAATTTTAAATTACGGAATAAGGATATTAATCATCGTTATAGGCATTTTAATGTTAAGTGGAGTAATATTTATTCCTAATTCACCGAATAATGCAATGATTAAAGTCTTTGGAGTCATTTTTATCATATTCGGCTTGCTAAGGATATATATGTATTATTCAAGTTCTAGAAGATACCCAAAAGAAAACAAGGATGGAAATGAATAATGAAAAATGAAATTTTAAAAATATTATCATTTTGTTTAATTATAACTAGCTTGTTTTTCTTTTATTCATGCAATGAAGGAAATAAAAAATCCGCGGATAATGATGCTTTGACTTCAGGGAAACTTACTGTTTATTGTGACGAAGCTTTATATAATCTGATGGAAACTGCATTTAAATTGCATGACAGCACTTTTCCTGATGTTAAATTAACAAGGATAAAAGTAAATGCCCGCGAAGCTATGGCAAAACTTTTATCTGCTAATTCTGAAGTTATAATAATTGCCAGGGATTATCTGAAAGACGAAGACTCACTTATGATAGCCTATAAAGTTAAAGAACATCCTGAGATGATTTGTGCAGAAGATGCACTTGTATTCTACACTCTTAAAAGTTTTCCATTAGATACTTTATCTCAAAATCTATTAAGTAATATATTAATAAATAATCAAAACTTAAGTAGTTATTTCCCGGGAGTAAAAAACGAACCCAGATTTGTTATAAATAATTATTCCTCATCAGAATATGCCAATTTTGTGTCATTAGTAACTAAGAAAAAAAATATAAAAAAGAAATTAACAATGTTCACAGGTTCTGATTCTGTTATTAATTATGTGAAGAATAATCCCGGAACAATTGGCATCGGGTATCTTTCTCAAATCGCAAAGGATACAAGCCTGAAAGGAATAAAAATAAGTTATTTAGACAGTGCCGGTAAATATATATTTCCTCATACAGTGCATCAGGCAAATGTACTCAGAAGGAATTATCCTTTTATAGTGCCGATTAGAGTTTATTTATTGCAGGATTTGAAAAATAAAGCTTTTTGGTTTGGTATGTTTTTATCAAAAGAAGGTAAAGTACAAAAGTATTTTTTAGACGCAGGCATAGTTCCGGTTTATGCACAGATAAAACTTGTTGAACAGGATTAATTAAGAGTAATAAAATTAAGTTTAATTGTAAAAAAAAAATCTATGAAAAATGTATTGAAATTATTGGTAGTTTTAATTAGTATAATCAATATGTATGGTCAGTCATCATACGAAAAAATCAGGGATTATGTCTATTCCGGTGATTATATGAATGCAGCAGCATTAATACAGCCGGCTATAAAGGAAAATCCTAAAAACGAATCTTTAATGATTATTTGCGGAGATATATATTTAGAACTTGACAAGCCTGATTCAGCACTTATAATGTATTTAAAGGCAGATGATATAAAAGGTGATGAACCATCGACAATGAGAAAAATAGCACATACATTGTCAATATTAGGCAGGCATGATGAAGCTGTTAAAGAAATGAAAGATGCAATTAAAGAGACTCCAAACGATGTTCAAAATTACCTTGAAATCGGCAGGGTTTATATTAAAGCAGATTCACTTAAACTTGCAGAATTTAATATTGCCAAAGCCAGGGAGATAAATAAATCAATGCCAGACGCTTATGTAGCACTGGGAGATTTATATTTTGCACAGAAAGTATATGAGCTGGCAAAAAATAATTACGAAGAAGCTTTATCTTTAAATGCGGATTTAATCGAAGCAAGAATAAAACTTGCAACAGCTTATTATTGGCTTGGAATGAGAGAATTTGATAAAGACCTTGCCAATGAATTTTTCGAACGTTCTTTAAAAGAATGGAATACTATCACAAAGAAAGACCCGAAAAATGCAAAGGCGTATTTTGAGCAGGGTAAGATATTATATTTTTCACAACAATATGAAAATGCTGCTAAATCACTTTACGAATATGTTACATTGAGACCGACAGGTTCACTTGGGAGATGGTATTTGGCACAATCGCTTTATGAACTGAGATATTGTGATTCAGCGTCAATTCAACTAAAGATTTGTGCAAATGAGATTGACTCTATAAAATCAAAAGCATTGAGATTAGCTGCAAGATGCTAGTATGATAATTCAAAAAATAAGCAATCGATATATGAGTTCATGGAACTAAAAAAAACCGATACACTTGAATTACAGGATTTAAAAAGGATTGCTCAGTCAGCATTACAAATCGGTGATACGGCATTAGCTGTACAGTACTACGTTGAAGCAAAAGACAGGGACCCATCTCAATGTAAATTCATTTATGATGTCGGTAGATTTATTATGTATGTTGTAAAAGATTACAATCTTGCAATAACATTTTTTAAAACAAGACTTGCGAACTGCAACGATTCCATGAATCAAACTGTATATTATTTCATTGGATACGGTTATGCCATTCAAAAGCAATATGATTCTTCGTATGTGTATCTGAAAGCAAGCCTGAACCTTAATCCAAAAGATTTGAAATCACATTTGTTTCTTGGTGATGTTTATGCCGGTTTAAAAAAGCCTGATTCATCAAAGATGGAGTTCGAATTTATTATTGAAAATGTTAATGGAAACATTGAAAAATGGTCAGAACTAATGCCTGATTCACCATACGGGTATTTATACCTTGCAGTAAGTTATCAATTAAACAATGATATTGAAAATGCCTGTAAATACTATAAAAAGGTTTTAACTATTGACCCGAAAAATCCGCAGGCTAAGGAAATGATTAATAAACTGAAATGTCCATGATGATTTAATGTGATTAATTTGAGTTTATATTTAAGTTATATTTAGTTTGGGCAATAAAAATCTAAAGAGTGTGCATTCTAACTGTATGTTTTTAAAATAACATACTGAGTAATTAACTGAACTGAATTTCCCTTCAAACTTTGGTAAATGATATTAAATTCCGTATATTTGTAAGTTTTTTTGGGAAAGAAAAATGATAAAGATATATATTCAGGGTATCGAAGACGGTTTGTATGATATAGATATGAAGATACCGGTTGAGGAAGTAACTGAGTTAGAACCCGAATATTTTGGAAACATACATTTGGTGGGGAAATTGAGAAAATTTGGAAAGAGATATACAATAACAGGAACAGCGGATTGCGAGTCGAATCTTGTTTGCGATATATCTTTAAAAAATTTCACAAAGAAAATAACAGCCAGTATTAATATATCGTATCTTGCTGATACTTATTTATTTAATTTGTCAGCCCACAGTATGAGAGACAGAAAAAGTGAAAATAATGATATTATTATTGGTGAAGAAGATAAATATATAGAACTCTCATCTGAAATAAGAGAAGAATTCGCGGTAAACATGCCAATGAAAAGGGTAGCACCCGAGTATGAAGGAAAAAATTTCGAAGACATCTATCCCCAATTTTCTGCTAATTTTAATCAGAAAAAGAAGAAAACCAAAAAAGCTGAAATTGACGACAGATGGGAACCATTGAAGAAAATAAAGTTAAATTAATATAGGTTAAAAAGAAATGCCAAATCCAACAAGAAGACATTCTAAGACAAGAAGGGATAAAAGAAGGACACATTACAAAGCAACAGCTTCAGCTACAACTGTTTGTCCACAGTGTGGAGCAGCCAAAATGACTCATCATGCATGTCCGGAATGCGGATATTATAACGGACGAAAAGTTATTGCATCACTCTGATAGTGATTATTAAGTAAAATTAATTAAATAAATGTACGGCATTTATTATTTAATTTTATATAATTAATATTATCGAAGATGGAAAGTACAGAAATGAAAAATTGCAGAATAGCAGTGGATGCTATGGGTGGTGATTTTGCTCCGATTAATGAAATTCATGGTGCAATACTTGCAGCAGATTATTTTCTCGAGGAAACCGAACTTGAAATTATTCTTGTTGGAAATGAAGGGAAAATCAATTCTGCTCTTAGCCAGTTTGACCATTCGCGTTTAAAATATACCATTGTTCATGCTGAAGAGGTTGTAACAATGGATGATGAACCGACAGCCGCAATAAAAAAGAAGAAAGAATCATCATTGTACAAGGGAATTGAACTCGTATTGAAAGGATATGCGGATGCATTTATATCTGCAGGGAATACCGGTGCAGTCCTTTGTACAGCAACAGTGATGCTTGGCAGAGTTGCAGGAGTAAGCAGACCAACCATTGGTGAATTTTTTCCGTCTCAAAAAGAATACCCGGTATTAGTGCTTGATGTTGGTGCCAATATTGATTGTAAACCCAGGCATCTTTATGAATTTGCTGTAATGGGTGCTATCCAGGCTAATCAAATATATGGATTGGAAAATCCAAGAGTTGGATTGCTTAATATTGGAGAAGAAAAATCAAAAGGTACTGATGTTATCCAGGAGACTTACAGATTATTGAGGGAAAGTAATCTGAATTTTATCGGTAATGTGGAAGGACGTGATATATTCAGGGGAGCCGCCGACGTTGTCGTATGTGATGGATTTACCGGTAATATTATTTTAAAGTTCGCTGAAAGCATAGCTGGATTTTTAAAATTCAGATTTAAAAAGTTTGCAGAAAGCAACTTTATAAATAAATTGTTAATGCTATTTGCAATGCCGGCTTTGAAAAAAGTATTTAAGGATTTGGATTACCAGGAATATGGCGGAGTACCGATACTTGGCATTAACGGAGTTGTAATTATTGGTCATGGGAAATCATCTCCCAGGGCTATTCAGAATATGATATATAAGGCATATCAATTTGTTAAAAAAGATGTGAATGGGAAGATAGAAAAAGCCCTGAATTCACCTACTATTTCAGAACATATTGAACAGGATTTATGACAGCAACTATTACTTCCATAGCTCATTATTTACCACCGGATGTATATCCAAATTCATATTTTGAGAAATATCTCGATACTTCTGATGAATGGATTATGGCAAGGACAGGAATTGCAGAAAGAAGATTTATTAAGGATGGTGCAACTTCAGATATGATTGTGCCTGCAGCAAGGCAATGCCTGGAAAAAAGGGGATTGGAACCGAAAGATATAGATTGTATTATAGTTGCGACTGTAACACCTGACCATATGTTTCCTTCAACTGCTTGTGTTGTACAAAATAAAATTGGTGCAATGAATGCCTGGGGTTTCGATTTGTCTGCTGCTTGTTCCGGTTTCTTGTTTGCACTCGTAACAGCATCAAGTTTAGTCGAATCGGGAACTGTAAAAAATGTATTGCTTTGCGGAGCTGATAAGATGAGTTCAATACTCAATTTTGATGACAGAGCCCAGGCTGTATTATTCGGTGATGGTGCAGGTGCTGTATTGATAGAGAAATCCAAAGACAAGGAATATGGTATAATAGACCATATACTTCATATCGACGGAGTAGGAGGTCCATTCCTGCATCAGACTGCAGGAGGAAGTTATAAACCAGCATCAATTGAAACAGTAAATAATAAAGAACATTATATTTACCAGGATGGTCAGGCTGTATTTAAAGCGGCTGTCGTAGGAATGGCTGATGTATCGCTTGAAATAATGCAGAAAAATAATTTGAATGCAGAAGATGTTGCCTGGCTGGTACCGCACCAGGCAAATCTGAGAATTATTGCAGCCACAGCAAACAGGATGGGTCTGGATAAAGATAAGGTTATGATTAATATTGATAAATACGGCAATACTACAGCCGGAACAATTCCGATATGTTTATCGGAATGGCTTGACATGGGAAAAATTCATAAAGGTGACAGGCTTGTACTATCGAGTTTCGGTGCCGGATATACATGGGGAGCCGTTTATCTACGATGGGGTATGAACAAATAGATAAAATTGAAATTTAATAATCGATAATTTTATATTAATGAATAGAGCAATTTTATTTTCGGGACAAGGGTCTCAATATGTTGGGATGATGAAGGATATATACGAACAAATTCCCGATGCATCTTATTTTATTGAGAGAGCTGATGAGATATTAGGTTATAAATTGAGCGAGATTTGTTTTGAAGGTCCGATTGATACTTTAAAAGAAACCAGGTACACTCAACCTGCGATATTTTTACATTCTGCATTAATATTGAAATTACTTGGTGATAAGTTTGAATATAAAGCCACTGCAGGACACTCGGTAGGTGAATATGCAGCATTGTGCGCCTCAAAGGTTCTAGATTTTGAAGTTGCGTTGAAGCTTGTTTCTCTAAGGGGAGAACTAATGTTCAAAGCCGGTGAAAGTGAACCTGGAACAATGTTCGCAGTGATAAATTTAGATGATGAAAAAGTTGAGGATATTTGCCGCAAATTAACAGATTATAATAAAGGGAATGTTATTGTAGCGGCGAATTATAATTCACCCGGTCAGATTGTTGTATCAGGTTCAGCTCAATATCTTAGAGAAATTGCAGTTGAATTTAAACTTGCCGGAGCGAAACTTGTAAAGGAACTCGTTGTAAGTGGTGCATTTCATTCACCATTGATGGAACCTGCAAAGAAGGAACTCGAGATAGCAATTAATAATATTAATTTCAATGATGCAGCAATCCCAGTTTATTGCAATGTCTATGCAAAATCAATGTCGGATGCCGGTGAAATTAAAGAAGCATTAATTAAGCAATTGACATCCCCTGTGCTTTGGACACAAACTATGAGACAAATGAAAGAAAACGGTTTTGATGAGTTGGTTGAATTGTGTCCGGGTAGTGTTTTGCAAGGATTGGCTAAGAGAACTATTGACGGGGTTAACTTATATGGGATTGACAAGGCGGAAGAATTAATCAAAATATTAAATTCTTTATAATAATTTGAATTTAATAAAGAATTATTTCTTAATATAAAATGAGATGAAAATTAAAATTATTTAATATATTTGTAATTTATATAAAATATCAGAAATATGGGAACAGGTTTATCGGGAAAAACAGCAATTATTACAGGAGGTTGCAGAGGTATTGGAAAAGCAATTGTTGAAAGACTTGCAAACGAAGGTGCAAAAGTATTTGCTCTTGATTATATTATTCCCAAAACTGATGAGGTATTTATTGAGGATTCAAATATAAAGGAATTAGTAAAATCAATTCAGGTTGATGTTACACAGGATAACTCGGTAAATAGCGCAGTGCAGGAAGTAATGAAAGAAACCGGAAGGATTGATATATTAGTCAATAATGCCGGCATAACACGCGATAATTTATTGATGAGAATGTCCGAATCTGAATGGGATTCTGTGATTGGTACAAATTTGAAAGGTGCATTTCTTTGCACCAAAGCTGTTAGCCGGATTATGATGAATCAGCGTAACGGCAGGATTGTGAATATTGGTTCGATAGTCGGTTCAATTGGGAATGCAGGTCAGGTGAATTATTCCTCATCCAAAGCCGGAATGATTGGAATGACAAAATCGCTTGCAAAGGAATTAGGTTCCAGAAATATTTTGGTAAATTTGGTTGCACCCGGATATGTGATTACACCAATGACTGAAAAACTGACTGAGGAACAGAAGCAATATTATTTGCAAAATATCCCTTTAAAAAGGGGAGCATTGCCAAAAGACATAGCGAATGCAGTTTGGTTCTTCGTCTCAGAAGATTCGAACTACATCACCGGACAGGTGCTTCATGTTGATGGAGGCTTGGCAATATAATTTTGAATTTGAATATTTAGTAAAATTGAAGAATAAATTTTTTTAATTATTAATAAAAATATGTTTCATTTAACATTTAAGAGGTTGATATGGCTGATATTAAATCAAAGGTAGTCGAGATAATAGTAAAAAAGCTTGGAGTTGAAGAATCACAAGTTACAGACAGTGCAAATTTCACTAAAGACCTTGGTGCCGACTCACTCGACACAGTTGAACTTATCATGGAATTCGAAAAAGAATTTGAAGTTGGAGTAGTTAGTCCAATTGGGAATAACGTTAAGGATTTCTGGCAATCAATGATGGAGGGTAAAGGAGGCGCAGCTCCGATAACACGTTTTGATTCAAGTGAATTTGATACAAAATTTGCATGTGAAGTCAAAAATTATGACCCATTGATTCATTTGAACAAAAAAGAGATTCAAAGACTTGATTTGTTTACACAATATGCATTGTCTGCCGCAACGATGGCGATTGAAGATTCAGAGTTAAATCTTGAAAAAATAAATAAAGACAGGGCAGGTGTTGTTTTCGGTTCAGGTATTGGAGGAATGTGGACATATCATAACCAACAACAGGAATTATATGCAAGAGGTGGAAAACCGGACAGAATTTCACCATTTTTTATTCCAATGCTTATCTCTGATATTGCCCCCGGGCATATAGCGATTCGTTGGGGTTTGAAAGGACCTAATTACGGTACAGTATCAGCATGTGCTACATCATCCCATTCACTTAGCGATGCT